>JBDNJO010000038.1:0-4897 GCA_041687715.1 Candidatus Nanopelagicales bacterium | reverse complement strand
TTCTCAGGTGCGCGACGAACCTTTGTGCGGCTCGTCGCGCCAACTGGATTTTGCATTAGATGATCTTTTGACCTTCAGTTAATACGTGGCGCAGAATTTGTTCGATTTCATCGAACTCTGGCTGACCAATAATCAGTGGGGGAGCTAACTGAATTACCGGGTCGCCACGGTCATCGGCGCGACAGTACAAGCCATTCTCAAACAGTGCTTTGGATAGGTAGCCACGAAGCAAGCGCTCTGACTCTTCTTCGTTAAAGGATTCCTTAGTGGCCTTGTCCTTAACCAACTCGATTCCGTAGAAGAAGCCTTCGCCTCGAACATCGCCAACGATGTCAAGATTGTTTAGCTTCTCCAAAGTCTTTCGGAATTGATTTTCGTTATCGCGCACATGTTGATTGATGCCTTCTTTATCAAAGATATCTAAGTTGGCAAGAGCGACTGCAGCTGAAACTGGGTGACCACCAAAGGTGTAGCCATGTGCAAAGTAAGTATTGCCCTTCTTGAATGGCTCAAATACCTTGTCGCCAACAAGCATTGCGCCAATTGGGGAGTAACCCGAAGTCATGCCTTTTGCACAAGTAATGATGTCTGGATCAACACCAAAGCGCTTCATGGCAAACATGTCGCCGATGCGACCAAATGCCGTAATGGTTTCATCTGCAACCATCAACACGTCGTACTCGTCGCAAATTTCGCGAACGCGCTCTAAGTAACCCGGTGGTGGTGGGAAACAACCGCCTGAGTTTTGAACTGGTTCCAGGAATACTGCAGCAACTGTGTCAGCACCTTCAAAAAGAATTGCTTCTTCAATCCGGTTTGCCGCCCAGCGGCCAAATGCCTTGATGTCATCTTGGTGATACTCCGCGCGATAAAAGTTTGTGTTCGGCACGCGAAAGCCACCAGGAGTTAACGGCTCAAAATATTTCTTTGCATCTGGGATACCAGTGATTGCTAGGGCGCCTTGCGGTGTGCCGTGATAAGCAACGGCGCGACTAATGACTTTATGTTTCATTGGCTTGCCAATTAACTTGTAATACATCTTTGCGGCTTTCCATGCAGACTCAACTGCTTCGCCACCACCAGTTGTGAAGAAAACACGATTGAGTGATGCTGGCGCATAACTAATTAAGCGATCTGCAAGTTCGATTGCTTTTGGATGTGCGTAGGACCAAAGCGGGAAGAACGCCAGCTCCTGCATTTGCTTGGCTGCAGCTTCGGCAAGTTCGCGGCGACCGTGGCCTAATTGAACGGTGAATAATCCGGCAAGTCCATCAAGGTACTTTTTGCCGTGCTCATCGTAAAGATATGCACCTTCGCCGCGAGTAATAATGGGAACTTCGCCGCCATTTTCAAATGTTGAATGGCGAGTGAAGTGCATCCATAGCCGATCTCGCGCTAGGTCTGACATTGCGGAATTTGTTGTACGTTCTTCTAATGCAGTCATTAGGTTTCCAATGTTTTAGTTAGCGGGTTCCCCAGGTATAGCTCTGCTTGCGCAGTTTTAAATACATGAAAGTTTCCGTGCGCCGGACCCCAGGAATCGCACGAATTTTACGATTAATCACTTCAAGAAGTGCCTCATCGTCTTCACAGACAACTTCGAGAATTATGTCGAAGCTTCCTGCTGTCAGGATGATGTAACTGATCTCATCCATATTTGAAAGCAAGTCTGCGACTGCTTCCATGTCACCATCTACTTCAATTCCAATCATCGCTTCACGATTAAATCCAACTTGAAGTGGATCAGTAACAGCAACGATTTGCATTACTCCGGTTTCCAGGAGTTTGCTCACGCGCTGGCGAACTGCAGCTTCAGATAACCCAACGGCCTTACCGATAGTTGCGTAGGGGCGGCGGCCATCTTGCTGAAGTTGTTCAATGATGGCTTTAGAGACATCATCGATAACAGCAGCTTTTGACATATACCCAGTTTCAATGGTTTTCGTCGTAATATCAAGTGAAAACGCAGGATTTTTCAAAAATAGATACGAAATCCGTGTTAAAAATCCAAAAAAACTTCAGAAATCGCACTAAACCCCGTATTTTGGGCACTAATTCGTTAAAAACCCGTAATTGACTAAGTGTCCGAGGATTTTTTTGGGTATTGTGGAAAAAAATGAGGCACTCTTCGCCGCTGTCAAAAAAGGAAAATTCCATGAGTCAATATCAAGTCCTCAACCCTGCAACAGGCGTCGTTGAACAAGAATTCGCAACTGCAACTGACGCCGAGTGCCTGGCGGCAATTTCTGCCTCAGACAGCGCGCACCAAGCTTGGAGCAAAGTTGCAATTAAAGAGCGCGCCGCAATTGTGCATCGCATTGGCCAACTACACATTGATCGCCAAGATGAACTTGCCGCAATCATTAATCGTGAAATGGGCAAGCCATTAGCGGACGCTGCAGGCGAAGTTGAATTTTCTGGTTTCATTTACCAGTACTACGCGGACAATGCCGAATCACTTCTTGCTGATATGCCAATCGAATTATCAGGCGGCGAAGGAACAGCTGTAATTCGTAAGTCATCGGTAGGAACGATTCTTGGAATCATGCCGTGGAATTTCCCGGCTTATCAAGTTGCCCGATTTGCTGGACCAAACCTTGTTGCAGGTAACACCGTAATTTTGAAGCACGCACCACAGTGTCCAGAATCAGCTTTGGCCATTGCAAAGATCTTCGCTGATGCAGGGGCACCAACTGGCGTTTACGTAAACCTCTTCGCATCTAACGAACAAATCGCAGACATGATTCCACATCCAGCGATTCGCGGAGTATCACTTACTGGTTCCGAGCGCGCTGGCGCAGCAGTTGCCGAAATCGCTGGGCGCCATCTAAAGAAGTGCGTACTTGAACTTGGTGGTTCTGATGCATTCATTCTTTTGAGTACCGATGACATGGACGCTGTAGTTGAATCGGCAGTCTTTGCTCGCATCGATAACACTGGACAAGCATGTAACGCAGCTAAGCGCATGATCGTAATTGATGGACTTTACAACGAATTCGTAGAAAAGTTCAGCGCCGCAATGTTGTCAGCTGAAATTTCAAGCCCACTTAGTTCAGTGCGCGCAGCCGAAATTCTTGAAGAGCAAGTTAATCGCGCAGTAAAGCAAGGCGCCAAGTTAGTTAGCGCTGGCTCCCGCGATGGCGCATTCTTCCGAGCTGGTGTACTTACTGAGGTTACTTCAGATAACGACATTTACCGCGAAGAACTTTTTGGGCCAGTTGCCCAAATTCATCGTGCCAAAGATGAAGCTAGTGCAATAAGCATTGCTAACGATTCACCGTTTGGTTTGGGATCGTACTTATTTACTACTGATTCCAAGCAAGCTCTTCGCGTTGCTGATGCCTTAGATACCGGAATGGTCTATGTCAATGGTGTTGGTATGGACGCTCCAGAACTTCCTTTTGGTGGCACTAAGCGCTCTGGTTTCGGCCGGGAACTTGGACCACTAGGAATCGAAGAATTCCTAAACAAGAAGCTCATCCGTATTAATGGTTAATTAATTACCTAAAAATGGGCGCCTCATAATTGAGGTGCCCATTTTGTTTGTCCAAATCAGGCAATTCAAAAAATCTTGTGCTTAACTAAAAAGGCAAGGGGATCGTCTGTAGAGACGGCCGATTGGCACTAGGAAATCAAGGCCTAGTGAAACATAGAGAAAGGGACTGGTGGGATCCGGATTCGCGAATCAGCGGACCTCCGACAGACACTAATGCTGGCAATTTTGCCAGACACATCTGATCACCAGTGAGAATCCCTCTCACCCAATCGTTTGGACTTTTGCAATGGTTTTTTCACACGTTCCTTCCTCTCATGTTCTGCCGTCCCTAGCTGATGTTTGGGAAGGCTCCTATTGGCTTGATGACGAAGTCGAACCACCTAATGACGCATCGCGCGTAGTTG
Source organism: Candidatus Nanopelagicales bacterium (assembly GCA_041687715.1). Taxonomy (GTDB): domain Bacteria; phylum Actinomycetota; class Actinomycetes; order S36-B12; family UBA5976; genus UBA5976. The sequence continues at coordinate 997 of JBDNJO010000038.1, read as the reverse complement.
GAAACGTAACTGCTGATTTGTTAATTATCGGCGGCGGCTTCACTGGACTTTGGGCAGCTATCGAAGCGAAACAACACAATCCAGATCTGGATGTGGTGTTAGTTGAAGGTAACGCGGTGGCGCGCGGCGCAACTGGGCAAAATGGCGGATTTGTTTCTGCATCACTAACTCATGGGTTTGCAAACGGCTTAGCTCGCTGGCCAAATGACATAGCCAAGCTCACGCAACTCGGTCAAGAAAATTTAAATGGCATTGAGAGCTTTATAACAGCCAACAACATTGACTGTGACTGGATGCGCGTTGGCGAACTAGATGTAGCAACTGAGGAATACCAAATTGAAGGGTTGCAAGAGTTCGTTGATATTGCAAAACCATATGGCGAGGAACTTGTTTGGCTAGATCAAGCTCAAGTCCGTAGCCGAGTCAATTCACCAACTTATTTGGGCGCACTATTTGATCCAGACAGCGTTGCAATTTGTGATCCCGCCAGACTTGCCTGGGGTTTGCGCGATGTTGCGATGTCGCTGGGTGTTCGAATTTATGAACATAGTCTCGTTAAAAATTTAGAAGAAAAATCTGATCGCGTTAGAGCTGAAACCCAATTTGGAAGTGTAACTGCGCTGAAAGTACTACTTGCAACAAATGCGTTTCCACCACTTTTGCGACGCCTGAAATATTTAGTGGTTCCGGTTTATGACTCAGTGTTAGTAACTGAGCCGTTGAATCCCCAACAACAAAGTGATATTGGCTGGGCTGGCAATGAAGGCGTTAGTGATACTGGAAATCAATTCCATTACTACCGGCCAACCGCAGACGGTCGAATTCTTTGGGGTGGCTACGACGCGACTTATCATTACCGCAGCGGCTTTGGTCCACAACACGAAAGTTCCGCAAAATCTTGGCCCAAATTGGCGGATCATTTCTTTTCCACGTTCCCGCAATTAGAAGGTCTACGTTTTGAATATGCCTGGAGTGGGGCAATCGATACTTGCTCGCG
>JBDNJO010000037.1:0-16604 GCA_041687715.1 Candidatus Nanopelagicales bacterium | reverse complement strand
TGTTCTTCCCTATCGCTACAGCCATGGCAGACATGGGCGCGAATAGCTTTACGAAGTCGCGATAGCTCAATGTCAGTCTTTGACTCCGAGACTCTCGCGGATTGCTCACGTGGAGCACTTTTGGCAACAACTGCCATTTGGTCCGCTAACCAGTTACGGGTTTTTGGTGAGCGAGAATCAAAAGTGGCAGGCAAATTTACTCGACCAACAATTCGCCCTTGATCACCAATATCCGCGTAACTAATTCGCTTAACGACTCTGGACTGCGACATTACTCTTGGTCGTGGATCATCAAAATCACGAGCTTCATCGAGTACTACAAAAGGAACGCTGGAACGACGCTCGGAATCAATAATGATTACATCGCCTCGGGTTACCTCGCTAAGAAAATTCGTCGCGCTATTCCTGCGTTCCCGAACTCCATCACGCTTTGTATCCTTTTCAAGATCAGTTAGCGTGCGGCGCAAATTCATGTAACTTGCGAAATCACCTAGGTGACACTCCATGGCATCCGCATATCCTTCAATCGCGTCTTCGCTTCGGCGCATTTGCGTTGCCATACCCACAACGGATCTGTCCGCTTGAAACTGGGCGAAAGAAGATTCCAAAAGCTCGCGGGCTCGGTGCGTTCCGAATTTTCCAATCAAGTTGATTGCCATGTTGTAAGAGGGCTTGAAACTGGATTTCAAGGGATACGTGCGCGCGCTCGCGAGACCTGCCAAGGAATCAGGATCAAGTTCTTGATGCCAGACCACGATGGCGTGCCCCTGGGTATCGATTCCCCGGCGACCAGCTCGACCAGTCAGTTGGGTGTACTCCCCTGCAGTTACTGGAGCATGGACTGAACCATTCCACTTAGTGAGTTTTTCAAGCACAACACTTCGCGCTGGCATGTTGATCCCAAGTGCTAATGTTTCCGTTGCGAAGACCACTTTGACAAGTCCGGCTTGAAACAGTTGCTCAACCACGACTTTAAAAGCAGGAAGTAAACCAGCATGATGCGCGGCAATACCGCGTTCTAAGCCTTCACACCAGGAAGCAAAACCTAAGACGCGCAATTCCTCTGAACTTGCTTCTGGAAAATGGGCATCTACTATGCCGCGAATTAATAGGCGTTCCTCGGGTGTTGTTACAGAAACGCCACCTGCCAAACATTGGGAAACCGCATCATCACAGGCAGCGCGCGAAAATATAAAAGTAATACTTGGCAATAGATCTGCGCGGTCCAAGGCTTCAATAACATCCACTCTTGACGGCGTGTACCTACTGCGGAATCGATTACCTCTTCCATAACCATGACTTGACTGTTGACGATCATTGCGCGCAATTCTTTGAAGTTCGGGGCTCACTTTAGTTCGAGCAACGTTTACAAATAAGTCATGAAGTTCATCACCCACCATCACATGTTGATGAAGCGGAATTGGTCGATGCTCTTCAACTATGACTTCAGTGGCACCGCGTACGGTGCGCAGCCAATCTCCAAATTCCTCGGCGTTACTCACCGTTGCAGAAAGCGCGACGACCGAAACTGATTCTGATAAATGGATTATTACTTCTTCCCAAACAGCTCCACGGTTTCGATCCGCTAAGTAGTGCACCTCGTCCATAACCACGTGACTCAGTCCCTGCAGGCTATTGGAACCCTCATAAAGCATGTTTCGAAGTACTTCAGTAGTCATAACTACGATCGGAGCATCACCATTTATGCTGCTATCGCCCGTCAGTAATCCGATGTTCTCTGCACCATAAAACTCAACGAACTCGTTGAACTTCTGATTAGAAAGTGCCTTGATCGGTGTGGTGTAAAAACATCGGGACTGTCTTGAAAGCGCCGTGTAAACCGCGAACTGCCCCACTACCGTCTTGCCCGCACTCGTTGGAGCTGCCACCAAGACGCCGGAGCCTTTGTCGATTGCCCGACAAGCATTCAGTTGGAAATCATCGAGGGTGAAACTCAGTGATTCTTGAAATGTGCCAAGCAACCCCTGTGATTCTTTAGCTCTGGATTTCGCAGCTGCATATTTGGCGGCTGGCGATTGTTCCATAACCCAAGGTTACGGCGTGTGAAGACTTGCGGCTTGCCACACTCGCAGACCACCCGCGACAACGTGGATTGAGACTGGTCCTTGCCCAACGCGTTCGCCATCGGCATAGACCGGGAATGGTTCACCAGCGATCTCAATTCGCGCGCACGCGACTTGGGTGACTAGCGGATGTTTGACGTGAGCGCCCCAAAAAACTTTTGGTAGTACTCGCAGCAGTAAGCGCCTTGATACTTGCGCTACGAAAGTGACCTCAAATAATCCATCGTGCGGATCAGCCGTTGGACACATTTTCATGCCACCGCCATATGAAGTGGTATTGCCAACCGCAACCAGCGTCAATTTCTGCTTACTCACGGACTGACCAGATATGGAAATCTCTAACTGGCGCGCTGACAGCTTGCCTAATTCAACAAAAAGTGCAATCAAATACTTAAGCACTCCTGTTGGTCCACGATAAGTATTTGCACGTTCATTGACTTGCGCATCAAAACCGCATGATGCAACCCCGACAAACTTTCGCAATTCACCACTGGCCAACTCGATTAAACCAAAATCAAAGACTTGTACTCGCCCACTCTTGAGCGCTTCGATTCCTTCACGTGGATTCTTAATTCCCAGGAACCTCGCGAAGTCGTTGCCCGTGCCAAGAGGTACGACCGCAATTGCCATCTCTAGGTCTGGCAACGAGTTCACAGCCAGATGCACCGTGCCATCGCCGCCACACGCAACGATAATAAGGTCAGGATGAGCAACGCGTAGGGCTTCAATTTCAGGGCGCAATTGCGAACTTGTTGAGCCAACCAATTCGATCGCCCCAAGATCACGCAACTCGGAAATGATTCGTTGGCCAGAACGCGATTTTTTTACAGCTGGTTTTATCAGAAGTGCTTGCACTTCTAGTCCTCGAGTCTTGCGGCTAATGCCCGATCTCTGCGCTTGTCATTGAATAAGGCAATACCAACTGCAATAACACTTAGAAAGATCATCGGCAGAGCTACAAATGTCATTGCTAGCGGGTCTCCGTTTGGGGTTGCAACTGCGCCGAAAACGAAACTGCCCAGAATTAACCAGCGCCAAGCAGCTCGCATCCGAGCCCCGCTTAGGATTCCTGCGAAGTTTAAAGTTACTAAAACCAATGGTAGTAGGAATCCAATTCCAAAAAACAATACCAGCGTTAAAAAGAAGCTCAAGTAACTATCGACACTCGTTACATTCTGAACATCAGAAGGCGTGAAGGTGAAGAGTATGTCTAACATGCGAGGCATGACGAAGTATGCCAACAGCACCCCTGCTGTGAAAAGTGGAACAGCAACGGCAGTGAAAGAATAAGCCCACTTACGCTCATTCCGCTTTAGTCCAGGTGAGATGAAGCGCCAAATCTGAAAGATCCAGATTGGGCTTGAAACAACCGCAGCGGCAGCTAAAGATACTTTAAGTTGAAGCGAGAAACCGCTTGTGACTCCCGTTAGCGCAAGGATCGCATTTGAACCAACCCCCTGCACGCTGTCGTAAGGTGCGCGAATTAGAGCAAAGATAGTTTCAAATTCTCGCCACACCAACACAGTGCAGACAAGCAATGCAATTGCGCTTCTAACAAGTCGTTTGCGAAGCTCCGAGAAATGTTCGAGCAGTGTCATGCCATCTGACTGCGGGGCTTCGACCGAAATATCGGACATCGAAGAAACTAGATCTTGTCGCTGCTTGGATCTGGATCAGACTTGGTTTTATCGGAATCCATTTCAGACTTAAAGATTTTGATAGATTTTCCAACACTCTTTGCAGCTTCAGGGAGTCTGCGAGCACCAAATAGAACAATCACAAGAAGCAGCAAAATAATGCCTGCTGGCGATTCGAAGATTGCGCGCATTCTTAACTCCTGACCGTGGTTTAACTAACGTTATCGCATTATTTAGACTTGGCTATTCCCAGCCCTTTGCTCGTTCCACCAGCCCTTGAATTAGATCAGGCGGTCCAATGGCGCGCATTCGACCACGTGAGGCCAAGATCACAGAGATTAGCCAATCTCTGGAGTAGACCTTTAGTTGTACCTCAACGGCATGCCACATGTATTCCTTGAAGCTCACAATGTCCACTTGATCAAGTTGACCGTAGTATGCCTTATCCAATTCGATCACCGCCAAATAATCCCTTGAAGCCTCAATCTCATCGACATCCTGCGGGACGGCAATCGCCTCATCAGTCTGAGACGCTTCCATAATTCGATCTAAGCGGAAATTGCGCCAAGCCTGCGAGCTGCGACACCACGCCTGTAAATATGTGAAGTCATCACGCACATAAAGCGCAATTGGATCAACTATTCGCTGCGAGACGTCTTCTTTGGATAGCGCGCCATAGGAAATAGCAACTGCTCGCTCATTGGCAATACTTGTTGTTAGCACTTCTTGAATCGGTCCTGAGATCGGAGTAGCTATGACACTTATTGGACTCTCTAAACTTGGTAAGAGCGATTGAATTTTCGTAATCAAGCCAGCAACAATTTCAGAGCTTGCCAAGCTTGGAAACTGTTCGAGGTAATGCAGACCACCTAGCAAAGTTGTGGCTTCAAGACTGGTGAACTTAATTGGCCGGTCTAATGACTTTGCATCAGAGACGTAAATCGAATCGGCATCCTCAAAATCAATGTCAACTAATCCGCCGCCATCTTGGGAAGGACCTGTTACGACGAGTTGGCTGATCAACTCAAGAGCGTACTTATCAGTGATCTCAAATTGTGAAGCAACTTGATTAAGTGAAGCACCATTATTTGCAACCATCCAAGGCAGCATCTCAATTAATAGTTCGAGGTCATTTGCCATTGTTGTGCACCGACAAAGTTGTATTGACTACTCGAGTTACTGCCTCATGAAGTGACTTTGGTTCTAAGACTCGGGCCACGTCGCACGAGCTGGCTATCAGCCCCACGATCGCAGAGTCATGGAAGTACGGAATCGTTAAAGTGTCCCATTCTTCACCTACTACAACCTCACTTGCCAGCAGACGTAACGAGGCGCCTCTTCCTGGCTTGAGATTAATTTTCGCTGTGTACTTGCCATGGTCGACCACTTCCCAATGTGCAATTAAGGATGCGATGTCGAAATCTTTTGGCATCGGCTCAAGCACGCTCTGCTTGGTTTCTGATATCTCACCCACAATTCGATCAGTTCGAAAAATTCGAGTTTCCCCTTTGTCTTGATCAAAACCAACTAAGTACCAACGCCCGCTGTGAAGCAGAGCGCGCCACGGATCAACGGTTCGCTTTACAGCCGTGGAATCAGCTTCGCCAACATAGTCAAAAGAAACAGTGTGGCCTGAAGAAATTGCCGCTAGCAATTCGGGAATATGCTTTCGTCCCTTTGCCAATGAAATGGGAATAACCGGGAGATCTTCTTGTTCTTGCGCTGAGATTCGCCGAACAGCTTGTTGCGCAGCAGTTCGCTGTTGCGCAGTTTGCCAAGCACTTGCAGCCAACGCCAAGTAAGTTCGCTCTTGCGAAGTAAGAATGACCTCTGGCATCAACCAATCTTTACGATTGATTCGATAACCAACCACGTCATCATGAAATAAATCAACAGGCTTTGTTTCAACTGGAATTGCTAGATCGCGAAGAGCAGCCTTATCTCTTTCAAACATTCTTTCGAATGCCTCATTGGTTTCGCCATAGCCAGGAACGCGCTCGCGAATCTGCTCGCGAGTAAGCGGTACAGATGAATTTAAAAGTACGAAGAGCAAGTTGAGCATGCGCTCAGTACGCGCTCTTGCCATGGCTTAAGAAACTGCTAGCAGATCAATAATGAAAACTAGAGTCTTACCGCCAAGGCGATGACCACTTCCTGCTGGACCATATGCCATTTCAGGTGGAATCGTAAGTTTGCGACGACCGCCAACTTTCATTCCCGGAATACCTTCTTGCCAACCAACAATAAGACCCTTAAGACGGAACTCAATTGATTCCCCACGATCCCACGATGAATCGAACTGCTCGCCGGTTTCAAAATCAATACCCGCGTAATGCACGGTTACGGTTTGCCCGGGTCCAGCTTCGATTCCATCGCCAACAGTGATATCAGCTATTACTAATTCCGTTGGCGCTGGGCCTTCTGGAAAATCAAACTCTGGTGGCTGCATGTCTGTCCTTATTAACTATGAGTTACTTACTGGAAACTTACTAGGTCTACAACAAAAATTAGAGTTTCTCCTGGCTCGATTCCACTACCGGGAGGTGGGTTCTCGCCATATCCAAGTGATGCAGGTATGACCAACACTCGGCGACCACCTACTTGCATACCAACTAGACCCTCTTGCCAACCCAAAATAACATTTGCAAGTGGAAAAGTAGCTGGCTCGCCACGAGTCCATGAAGCATCAAACATTAATCCGGTTGCTGCGCCATAACCAACGTATTGCGCGGTCAAAGTTGAGTCAGCCAGTAATGGATCGCCTTCGCCAACAATTAAGTCAGTAATACCTAACTCAACGGCTGGATCCCCTGGCGTGATGACAACTACTGGTTCAGCGGTTAGGTCCTCCCCTGTCACGTCAACACTCACGGTGACTCCAGTCAACTCCGATCCCGAAGTCACAATAGGGGCAGTTTCTGTCTCTGAACTGGAGCAGCCACTAAGTACTAAGGCAGCGGATATAAGCAAGATTGGGGCGCGAAGTTTCATGCTCCAATAATACCCAACGACATAGTGCGCTGCTGATCAGGCATCCGCACTTTGCATGGATTCGATCAACTTCGCAACTCGCTCATCCACGCTTGCGTATGGATCCTTGCAAAGAACAGTTCGCTGGGATTGGTCATTCATCTTCAAGTGCACCCAGTCAACGCTTATGTCTTTACCGGCTTCTTGCGCTGCCAAAATAAAATCGCCACGAAGCTTCGCCCTAGTAGTTTGCGGTGGCACGGTTTGTGCTTTGATGATTTCTTCATCCGTTGTCACGCGATTGACTCGACCATTGTTTTGCAACAAGTAAAACAAGCCACGTGATTGAGTTATGTCGTGATACGCCAAGTCCAATTGCGCAACTCTTGGTGCATCAAGCTCCAAACTATTTTTCATTCGGTAGGTGTCAAGCAATTGTTTCTTGATGGCCCAATCAATGTCTTGCGAGATCAAAGCGTAGTTTGAAGTTTGAATGGCTGTAAGTGTCCGCTCCCACAACTCCAAGGCAATCGCATGTTCCCTTGTAACGTTCATATCGCCAGTGGCGACATATTCTTTAACCATTTCTAAATATGCACACTGCATATCAAGCGCAGTCATTGTTGTTCCAGAGTTAAGAGTCACGGTTGCAAGCCCCGTGATGTCATGCGATACATCACGAATCGCCCGAATTGGGTTATCCAAAGTAAAGTCTCGCTTCAGATTGCCGGTTTCAAGAAGCCGCAACACCAAATCCATTGACACCACTTTTAGTAGTGTCGTCATCTCTGACATGTTTGAATCGCCCACAATTACATGCAGTCGACGATACGCCTCAGAATCAGCGTGAGGTTCATCGCGCGTGTTAATGATTGGTCGAGATCTAGTAGTCGCACTAGATACTCCTTCCCACATGTGGTCTGCGCGCTGGGAAAGCGAGTAAATAGTTCCTCGTGGAGTAGTAAGAACTTTTCCAGCACCGCAAATTAATTGACGGGTGATGAGAAATGGCAACAAACTTTCGATCTGTTCCAAGTAATCCTGGCGGCGCTTTATCAAAAAGTTTTCATGACAGCCGTAGGAATTTCCACCAGAGTCCGTGTTGTTTTTGAAAAGATAAATTTCACCTTCGATACCTTCTTCAGCTAGCCGCTGTTGCGCATCGATGATTAACTCTTCAAGAATACGTTCACCGGCTTTGTCCTGAACGATCAAGTCATGAAAATCGTCACATTCAGCTGTTGCATACTCAGGATGACTACCGACATCTAAATAGAGGCGCGATCCGTTAGGCAAGAAAACATTGGAGCTTCTCCCCCACGAGACAACTCGCTTAAACAAATAGCGAGCTACTTCATCTGGAGTTAAGCGTCGTTGGCCTTGGAAGATACAGGTGACCCCAAACTCGGTTTCAATACCGAAGATTCGTTTATCCAACTTGCCACTGGTCACCTACTGGCCACCCTTTTGAACGAAACCTTTTACAAACTCTTCAGCGTTTTCTTCGAGCACTAAATCAATGGCGTCTAACAGGTCCGATACATCCATGGCAGAAGCCGAAGCGGTTGGTAACGGAGCCAATTCTTCATTTTGATCCCGCTCAGAACCACCTCGAACGAAGTCGCGCTCACTCATAATTACTCGTTTCCTGTTGATCTTGCCAATAACAGTATTCCACTGGTTTCATGCTTTTGCGCAGGTGTGCTGCAGGGACTTACTCACTTGATAGGTGCCTGAGTTCAAGATTTGCTATCAATTCACTGGCATCACTACTGCTGGCAAATAGCGCCTCGACGTTGAGTTTTACACCGCCCAGGGCATCTGGTGTGGAAACTCGCTTTAAAGTTGAATCTGGTCCAAGATCAAAAATCACTGAATCCCAAGATGCCGCTGCAATCTCGTTGCAGTACTTGGAAATACACGAGCCTCGAAAATAGGCTCTGGTATCCGCGGGTGGATTAGCAACCGCCGCAGCAAGCTGTTCTTGGGTAAACATCACATCCACTTTGCCTTTCTGTTGTAGCACCAGCCCTAATCCCTTTTCGGGACGCAAATCTGCAAATTGTATGTCAATCGCAGATAACCGCGAATCACTCCACAGCAATTGATCGCGATAGCGATAACCATTAAGGACGGATAATTTCGTCACCCAATCCACTTCATTTACAAGTGACATGGGATCGGACTCTAGAGTGGCCAGAATGCGTCCCCAATGTTTAACTACGTCATGGGCCATCTCATCCCGCTCACCAGTTGCAGCCAAGAACTCAACGGCGCTTTGCTGGTAAAACTTTTGAATCTCAATGGCCGACATTTCTGAACCGTCGCGCAATCGTTGCTTAGTTTTCAGTTCGTAATCGTGGCTTACCAAATGCATAGACGTCACGGAGTCGTAAAGTTCGAAATTCAGATTCAGGAATCCAGCTTCAATCATGCTAAGCACGATCGCGGTTGTGCCCATCTTCAGGTAAGTAGCGCGATGCGACATGTTTGCATCACCGATGATTACGTGTAGCCGTCGGAATTTATCGGGATCGGCATGCGGCTCATCTCGAGTGTTAATGATTGGGCGCCGCAGCGTTGTCTCTAGACCTACTTCTGCCTCAAAGAAATCAGCTCGTTGCGAAATTTGAAATCCAGGTTCAATGATGTCTTGTCCTAGCCCCACACGTCCTGCACCGGCGAAGATACAGCGAGTTACGAAAAATGGCGTTAAATACTTAATCAGATCAGTGAACGGCACATCACGTTGGACTTGATAATTCTCATGCGTACCGTAGCTAACACCTTTACCATCGGTGTTGTTTTTGTAAACGGTGATCAACTCACCAGTTAACGTGCTCGCCAACCTAGCGCTGCGTTCGATTATCTGATCACCCGCAAAATCCCAGAGCGCTGCGTCATATGGATTAGTTACTTCAGGGGAAGCATATTCAGGATGCGCATGATCAACGTAGTAACGCGCCCCATTTGGTAACACTAAGTTCGCCAAACCATAATCATCATCAGTCAACTGACTCGGGTCAGCGTCCGCTCTACTCATATCAAAACCACGAGCATCACGCAGTGGTGATTCAACGTCGTAATCCCATCGCATCCGGCGCAACCGGTCAGGCATTACGACGTTGCCATAAGCATTAACAACTTGACTTGAAAGCAACATTGGATTGGCACTTGAATCTCTTGGGTTCGAAATCCCAAACTCAGACTCAATACCCATCACGCGACGAACGGACATGTCTTACTTCCTAAAAGGAATTGCCAGAAAGTGAAGTGTCAATACTGCGACCAGAATCGACACCCTTTTTACTGTGAATCAAAGTACGCATGAAAACGATTCGCTCGCCACGTTTGCCAGAAATTCTCGACCAGTCATCAGGATTAGTGGTGTTAGGTAGATCTTCATTTTCGTGGAACTCATCCAAGCAAGCCTGCAATAAATGCTCGATAGTTATTCCCTTTTGCCCGACCGTTAGGAATGATTTGATGGCTGCTTTCTTTGCCCGACTAACAATGTTTTCAATCATTGCCCCAGAACCAAAATCCTTGAAGTAAAGGATCTCTTTGTCCCCAGTTGCATAAGTAACTTCCAGGAATTCATTGTCAGAAGTTGTTGCGTACATCTCTTCAACAACGCGATGTATCATCGCTGTTGCAGTTGCCCGCGCGTCATTGTTATGTACGGCTAAATCCACTTCATTGAGAGGCAGGTCATCCGTAAGATACTTTGCAAAGATGTCCAATGCTGCTTGGGCATCTGGACGTTCGATTTTGATCTTGACATCAAGGCGGCCAGGTCGCAGAATCGCCGGATCAATCATGTCTTCTCGGTTAGAGGCGCCAATAACAATGACATTTTCCAAACTTTCTACGCCATCGATTTCACTCAACAGCTGTGGAACGATGGTGTTCTCAACGTCACTTGAAATACCGCTACCGCGAGTTCTAAATAGTGAATCCATCTCATCGAAGAACACAATTACCGGCGTACCTTCGCTGGCCTTTTCCCGCGCTCGCTGAAAAATTATTCGAATCTGTCGTTCGGTTTCGCCGACAAACTTATTAAGAAGTTCTGGTCCCTTGATGTTAAGGAAATAACTGCGACCCTCACCTATGCCAGAAATCTCTGAAACCTTCTTTGCCAGTGAATTCGCTACAGCCTTTGCAATCAAAGTTTTGCCACATCCTGGTGGACCATAAAGCAAAATACCCTTTGGGGGTTTGAGGTCGTACTCCTTGAACAATTCCGGATGTAGAAACGGCAGTTCAACAGCGTCGCGGATCATGTTGATTTGATCGCCAAGCCCACCAATGTCTTCATAATTTATGTCGGGCACTTCTTCTAAAACTAAATCTTCAACTTCAGATTTCGCGATGCGTTCGAACGCGTACCCGGCTTTCATATCAGCTAGCAAGCTATCGCCTGAGCGAAGAGCGACATCACGAAGTGGCGATGCTAAATGTATGACACGTTCTTCGTCATTTCTGCCGGTGACGATTGCGCGCGAGCCATCTTCCAAAGTCTCTTGATAAATTACGATCTCACCCTGATCGTCAAAAGAACCAGCCACAACTACGTTCATGGATTCATTAAGAATTACTTCTTGCCCAGGACGCAAGGCACTTCGATCAACTTCGGGAGCCATTGCAACACGCATCTTGCGACCGTTAATTGTGACATCAACTAGATCGTCGCTCGCATCTCCTAAATAGATTGCGTAGCCATTTGGTGGGGCGCTTAGGCGATCTACTTCTTCCTTAAGGCCAATGATCTGTTCACGTGCCTCACGAAGCGTTGCAGTCAACTTAGTGTTTGATTCAGCTAAATTATCGATGCGAATATTGAGCGCTCGTAATTGATCTGGAGTAGTTGCTTCACTCATGATGACTCCTGATCTTCGCTCTCTGGCGCACTCGACACTGCAACATTATCTAATCCACCCTTAGTCGGTCGGATTCGCCGGGTTGGTAATACCGTGCCAGGTGCCAGTTTGCGAGCAGTTACGAGGAAACCAGTGTGCCCCTGCATTCTGTGATTTGGCCGGACTGCCAAACCCTCAAGGTGCCAAGGGCGTTGAATCAATTCTTGACCTTCGGGATTCGTCCAACGCTTATCGAGGCGCAGGTCTTCCACAAACCGGGACATTTGGGTTGTTGTCGCAACGTAGGCAATTATGACCCCGCCCGGACGAAGGACTTGAGCGATGCTGTCAATGCATTCCCAGGGCGCAAGCATGTCGAGAACCACACGATCAACGCTTGCTTCCGGAAGCTGGATAACTTCATCTTGTAAGTCACCTAAAGTAACTTGCCAGTTTGTTGGTGTCTCACCAAAGAAATTCTTGACGTTCTTTTGGGCAATTTTTGCAAAATCTTCTCGTCGCTCAAAGCTGTAGACATAACCGCCTGAGCCAACTGCGCGCAACAACGAGCAAGTCAATGCTCCGGATCCGACTCCAGCCTCAACAACAACGCAGCCTGGGAATACATCCGCTAAGCCAACTATGGCTGCGGCATCTTTTGGATAAACAACTGCTGCGCCTCGTGGCATGCTTAAAACGAAATCCAATAGCAATGGTCGTAATGCCAAATAAATCATGTTTCCTGAGGAAGTAACAACTGATCCCTCACTTACGCCAATCAATTCATCGTGCTTGATGCTGCCGTGATTTGTGTGGAATTCCCGACCAACTTCAAGCACTATGGTGTGCTTGCGTGATTTCGTATCTGTAAGTTGAACCCGATCTCCAGCCGCAAATTGAGCGGGGCGGGCAGTACTTACAACGCTTACGGATTCCATTGATCTAGTCTCCCAGTTTTTACCTTCCTCGCCCAACGCGCGCAAGGAGGCGCCCATAAACTAGAGCGAAGTGCAAATGAATCGGGGTGTGCGGCTTGGATCAAGACAAAGTTTTTCCGCACGGTTCCACAATCGTGATAGCTGCATTTGGTGGCTGGAATGACGCTGGACAGAGTGCAACTGATGCCTTGGAGCACTTACTAGATGTGTGGCATTGCGAGGAAATAGTCGACCTTCCAGGCGATGAATACTACGACTATCAGTTCAATCGTCCCGAGGTAAGTCTTGGACTTGCTGGCGATAGAGAAATTGCCTGGCCAGGAACAACAGTGTTCCGCGCTAAAGCTGACACTATGCCTAACACGACTATTTTTTTGGTGCACGGCGTTGAACCAAGCATGAAATGGAAGCAGTTTTGCGCTGAAATTATGAGCCAACTGAAAATGGATAAAGACACTGTTTTAGTAACTCTTGGCGCTTTGCTCGCAGATGTAGCTCACACGCGGCCGGTACCACTTAGTGGTACGACCTCAAATAAGACAATGCAGACCATAACTGGATTTGAAAGTTCTAAATATGAAGGACCAACTGGAATTTTGGGAATTTTGCAGTCAGAGTTTGAAGTGCAAGGTATTCCATCCGTTGCGCTTTGGGCCGCAATCCCACACTATGTTGCAACACCACCTTGCCCGAAAGCAACATTAGCTCTAATCCGTGGTTTGGAAGACTTGTTGGATACCTCAATCCCAGTTGATTTACTCATCGAAGAAGCGCGTGCCTGGCAACTTGGAGTTGACGAGATGTCAACTGATGATGATGAGATTTCGGAGTACGTGCGTGGCCTAGAGGAAACTCAAGACACGGCTGAATTACCCGAAGCTACTGGTGAGGCAATCGCCAAAGAATTTGAGAGATATTTACGGCGGCGTGAAAATTAAGTTGTGCCGACTTTTGCTTTAGCACTCTGCTTTGAATTCACTCGCTACTCATAGAATCTAGTTATGCAACCTTGGGGGCAAGTCGCGATACCTGTGATGCCTCAATCCCCCAGTGCTCCAGTTATTTATGATTCAGCCAGTCAAGAGTTGCGAAAATTACCAACTGATCGCACGGGAACTCTTTACGTTTGTGGAATCACGCCGTATGACGCAACGCATATGGGTCACGCAGCAACATACGTAGCTTTTGACACTTTAATGAGAGCGTGGCGTGCTTGTGGTGTGGATGTTAACTATACCCAAAACATTACTGATGTTGATGACCCCTTAATTGAGCGCGCTCTGAAAACGGGTAGGAATTGGCAAGACATTGCTGTTGAACAAATTGCACTTTTTCAAAGTGACATGATTGCGTTGCGCGTGATCCCACCACAGAATTATGTCGGTGTTGTGGAGGCAATGGAACTCATCGAGCAAAGTATTGTGGCACTTTTGGATAACGGCGTGGCTTACAAAGTTGATGATGATTTTTATTTCGACATGTCCACATCAAACATGCTTGGTGAAATTTCGCATTTAACTAAGGATCAGATGTCAACAATTTTTGCTGAACGTGGTGGCGACCCTGATCGGGCTGGAAAGCGCAACCCACTTGATCCGATGCTTTGGCGTGGTCGAAGTGGGAATGATCCTTACTGGCCGTCAATACTCGGCGAAGGTAGACCTGGTTGGCACATTGAATGCTCGGCAATCGCCACACATTATTTAGGTGCCCAGATTGACGTGCAAGGTGGTGGTAGTGACTTAAAGTTCCCGCACCACGAAATGAGCGCGGCGCACGCGCAATCTCTCACGGGCGAAAGTCCCTTTGCAAGTAATTTCATGCATGCCGGAATGGTTGCATTAAATGGTGAAAAAATGAGTAAGTCACTCGGCAACTTGGTTTTTGTTTCTAAATTGCGCGCAGCAGGCACGGATCCAATGGCAATTCGTCTGACATTATTGCAGCATCATTACCGAAGTGATTGGGAATGGTTCGATGCTGAATTAGAGCTTTCCACAACAAAACTTGCCCATTGGCGACAGGCACTTAGCCAAAGAAGTGGCGCAAAGAATGTTGTAACTGAGTTAACAGTTGCGTTGCTTGATGATTTAGATACGCCAGTGGCAGTCTCAATTGTTGATAACTGGGTAGCTGAAACGTTGTCAGGTGATAACACTGAGCCAACGCAGGGTATGGCCAGCGCAGTCGATGCGCTGCTCGGGATTATTTGAGTTATCGTGGAATTGCCATGGAGAAATCACTAAAGGTAATAGGCCAAATGGTCAACGCATCGAACTCGACTTTGGTCGTTGAGGACGAGGCTAATCGCTACATCTATAAACCCGAATCTGGCGAACGCCCCTTGTGGGATTTTCCCGACGGAACTCTGCATAAACGTGAACGCGCTGCCTACGTCATGAGCGAGCTTTTGGGTTGGAACTTGGTCCCGCAAACTCGACTTAGTGAGGGTCCATATGGCGTGGGCTCACTTCAAAATTGGCTTGAAGCGCAGGTTACCGTTGTCGACATTTTTACACCTGGCCAAGTGCCCAAAGATTGGCTAACGATTATTACTGGTCTTGATGAAACCGGTGCTGAAGTTACGCTGGCTCACGCGGATGAACCAAGGTTGCAACAGATCGCTGTGTTTGATGCGTTAATAAATAATGCAGATCGAAAAGCCGGACACATTCTCACCGATCAAGCTGGAAATTTATTTGGGATCGATCATGGCTTAACGTTTCATGAAGAGGATAAGTTACGCACCGTTTTATGGGGCTGGATAAATCAACCAATTCCAGCAAGCCTCATTTTAGACCTGGAAAACGCGATGGAAAAAATTCCAGCTAGCGAATTGACTGCGTTATTAAGTGATGATGAAGTTTCAGCGCTACTTACAAGACTAGAAAAACTAATTGAGGCCAAGAAGATGCCGGCACCTAGCCCGCATTGGCCATCAGTGCCATGGCCAGTTTTTTAACCTCTACGCAAGTAACCATTTGCTCGCGGGCAAATATGGCCTTGCTGATCAAGCGGCTGCGTACAAAGAGGACATGGTGGCCGGCCAGCAGCCACAACAGCATTAGCTCGCATGCAAAACGCTGTCGCAATTGAACCAACGAGTCGAACCCGAAGTAAGTCTGGTCCTTCGGCAGAGTCTTCTTCCAAATCAGCCACATCTTCAAATGATTCCGTCGCAGCATGAGCCTCAATAATTACTTGCTGACTTTCAGTATTCCAACCTAAAGCAAGTGTGCCAACTCGAAATTCCTCTTGAATTGGATTGTCTAGCGGCTCTAAATCGGCGGGACCAAGGTAGGAGATTTCAATATCCTCAGCACGCGCCACTTGATCTAGCAACTCAACTAAGCGATCTGCCAAAAGGGCAACTTGTTGCTTTTCAAGGGAAACGCTGATCGTGCGAGCGCCAGATCGGGCTTGCAGAAAAAATGTACGTTCACCTGGCACACCAACTGTGCCCGCTACAAAACGTTCTGGATTATCGAAAGTGTGGACAATACGCGGCATTCTCGTTTAGTCCTTTCCACTTTCGCCGCCAAGAGTAGGCGCCTTATTGGTCTTCTCGTTAAGTTTAGCCAGCCAGGACTCCCCAGTGTCATTTAGTTTGCCGACAGCAGAACCCTGCTCCGAATAATGCACAACACTCACGGATGCAGGATCGATCATTAAGGTCTGAAATTTTCTAAGTGGTAGACCCATGGCATCTGCGCAAATTGCTTTAATGATGTCGCCGTGACTAACCGCTGCCCACACCACATCATTTCCATGTTCAGCTACGAGTTTGGCGTCCCATTCACGCATCGATGCACTGGCTCGGGCGGCCATGTCGTTCATGGACTCACCATCTGGAAAAATCATTTCATCTGGACGCTGCTGCACGATTGGCCAAAGCTCATGTACCGCCAGCTCACTTAACTTTAAACCCTGCCAAGTTCCGTAATCACATTCAATTAGCCGGTCATCAAGTGTGGACGGAATACTCGGATCAAAAAGCAAACCAGCGGTTTCTTGTGTGCGCTCCAGTGGGCTAACTACAACCTGCGCTACTTTCACTTCCTTGAGTCGAAGTGAAAGTGCCTTGGTGGTTTCGCGTCCTACTTCGTCGAGCAC
>JBDNJO010000036.1:0-26007 GCA_041687715.1 Candidatus Nanopelagicales bacterium | reverse complement strand
GGAAGTTCTCCACTTTGTGATTAAATCCGCCACTTTTGGCACCTGATGTATTAGGCTTTCGAACAGATGTTCGGAGGTGAAATGCGGATTTTAGGTATCGACCCAGGTCTAACGCGCTGTGGCGTGGGAATCGTTGATCTCGACAACAACCGGCGAACCACATTCGTTGCGGTCCATGTCATTCGCACTCCACCTACGGCCGATTTGCCGGCTCGGCTTTTGGAGCTGGAAACCCAGATGAGTGATTTATTCCAAACTTACCAACCACAAGCGGTTGCTATCGAGCGGGTTTTTAGCCAGCACAATGTGCGAAGCGCGATGGGAACTGCGCAGGCAAGTGCGGTAGCTATGTTGATTGCAGCTCGAAGTGGTCTTGACATCGCAATGTACACACCTACCGAAGTTAAAGCTTCCGTAACGGGATACGGTCGCGCCGATAAAACTCAGATAACCGCAATGGTTACTCGGCTATTAAATTTGAAAGAAGCGCCAAAGCCCGCAGATGCAGCTGACGCGCTAGCTCTGGCACTTTGTCATGCGTGGAAGGGCCAAGGCAATGCCAGGATCGCGCAACACATGCAAAAGATTGCTGCGGTGAGTGCCTCGTGATTTCTTCAATTAGGGGACCAGTACTTGAGATTCGACCTGATTCATTAGTCATTGCCGTTGGCGGCGTTGGCATGATGGTGATGTGTGCGCCAGACACTATCTCGCAAGCTCGAGTGGACAACGAGACAACACTGTTTACTTCACTAATTGTGCGAGAAGATTCACTGACACTTTTTGGATTTGCAAATACCCAGGACCGCGAGATGTTTGAAGTTGTTCAGGGCGTTTCTGGTTTTGGTCCTAAACTCGCTTTCACTATTTTGTCGGCGCTACCTGCTGACGAGTTGCGAACCGCGATTGGCAACGAAGACCTAGCTCGACTAAAGCAGACACCTGGTGTAGGAGCTAAAGGCGCACAACGACTTGTCTTGGAATTAAAAGATCGAATCGGAACACCGTCTCGAAGCGGCACTCACGCCTCGGGTAAATCTGCGCTCTGGCAAACGCAAGTAGAACAAGGCTTGCTTGGACTTGGCTGGAGTGCGCGGGAAGCGCAACTCGCGATTTCAGCAGTGATTGAAGAAGGCGTTGATGATCCGAGCGCAACCTCAGATTTGCTTCGTCGGGCCTTACAGATCTTGGCTGGCGCATGAGCGATCGAATGGTTAATCCAGCGCTAGCTGCGCAAGAGAAAGTCGCCGATGCTGCGCTACGCCCAACTTCGCTTGCAGATTTTGTGGGACAGCAGCGTGTTAAAGATCAACTGAATTTAGTTTTGAGCGCAGCAAAGCAGCGAAATGCTAGCGCTGATCATATTTTGCTATCAGGGCCGCCAGGGCTTGGCAAAACTACTTTGGCAATGATCATCGCGGCTGAAGTCGGCGCTCCACTTCGCATCACAAGTGGCCCAACAATTCAACATGCTGGCGACTTGGCGAGCATACTTTCAAGCTTGATTCCAGGGGAAGTCCTTTTCTTGGATGAGATCCATCGCATGTCGCGGGCAGCTGAAGAAATGATGTATTTGGCGATGGAAGATTTTCGCGTTGATGTCATGGTTGGAAAAGGACCAGGTGCAACTTCAATTCCACTGGAACTGCCACCGTTCACATTAGTTGGCGCAACAACTCGCGCTGGAATGTTGCCCGCACCACTTCGTGACCGGTTTGGCTTCACTGCGCATTTGGATTATTACGAACCAAGTGAACTAGAACGAATTGTGCACCGTTCCGCAAAAGCACTTCAGATTGATATAGATGAACAGTCCGCAACAGAGCTATCTCGCAGATCGCGCGGCACACCAAGAATTGCGAATCGTCTATTGCGCAGATCACGGGACTACGCGCAGGTCCATCATGATGGGGTACTCACCGTTGCAAGAACCCAAGCAGCACTTGAGTTATACGAAGTTGATGACTTAGGACTTGATCGACTTGATCGCGCAGTCTTAATGGCTCTGATCGATAAGTTTGACGGCGGTCCTGTTGGTCTATCGACATTGGCACTTGCAGTAGGTGAGGAGCCAGAAACCGTTGATAGTGTCTGCGAACCATTTCTGGTGCGCCAAGGATTCATAACTCGCACCCCGAGAGGTCGAGTTGCTACGCCAGCTGCATGGGGTGCGCTTGGCCGAAAACGGCCGAATTTACCCAATCAATTACCACTCGAGGACTAACGGGCGGTGAAATCGGCGATTGAAATGCCCACTAAACTTGTGGTTTGTGGGTCAGCAGTTTGAATCGCTGAACGCTGCAACCGAATCTTCAATGAAAAGGCAGTTATAAGTGGCTAAGCATTACCGTCCAGGCCGGTCACTATTGCTATTCACTCTTGGCCTAGTTGGCCTATTTGTTTGGGCTTTTCTGCCTGGTGAGAGTCATTCGCCAAAATTAGGCCTTGACCTACGCGGTGGCACCCAAGTTATTCTTGCGCCATCAGTTACCGCTGGACAATCGCTGAGCCAAGAACAACTTAATCAGACAGTAGCTATAATCCGTCAGCGCGTGGATGGTTTCGGTGTTGCCGAATCAGAAGTAACAGTTCAAGGATCTGGCGATACTGCAAAGATCATCGTTACGATCCCAGGTGAAACAAGTCGCACCGTAGTTGATCAATTAAAAACAACTGCGCAATTAAATTTCCGCCCAGTAATTGCCATTGATTTTGGCACGCCACAACCCTCCGCATCGCCAACAGCTACTGATGCATCGCCTGCTGCCACACCATTAATTAGCGCGGCGCCGAGCGAAACGCCGGCTCCGCAAGTAACACCAGAACCAGCTCCAGCTGTGAGCGTCGCACCAGAATTACTTGTCCCACCGATTCAAGCGCCAGATGCTTCTGGCAACTTTCCGGACCGGTTCACTTCCCTTGACTGCAGCACTTCGGACATCTTAAATGGCGCAACCGATGATCCTTCTCAGTACCTAATCAGTTGCGAAAAAGATGGTTCGTACAAGTATGTTTTGGCTCCAGCGGATTTAATTGGAACTGACATTGAAAGCGCCACTGCAGGTTTGCCACAACAAGGTGCTGGCGGGTGGCAAGTTGAACTATTGATGACCACTGAAGGCGCAAAGAAGTTTGCAACTTCAACTCAGAAACTCTCAGCGCAACAAGCACCTAATGATCAGTTTGCCATTGTTCTAGATGGAGTGGTTATCAGCGCGCCATCAGTTAATGAACCTATTCTTGGTGGCTCCGCTGTGATCTCTGGTTCATTCACTGCTGATGAGGCGCGAGCACTAGCTCAGGTACTTAAGTACGGCGCACTTCCAGTGAGCTTAGAAGTAGATGAAGTTCAGCAAATTTCACCTACTCTTGGCGCAGACCAATTACGTGCTGGATTAATTGCTGGCGGATTTGGTCTGCTACTCGTAATCATCTACTTACTTCTTTATTACCGCGCACTCGGCGCAATTGCGGTAGTTAGTCTTTTTGTAGCTGCAGCAATGACATTTTTCCTGTTTGTAATTTTAGGTCGCGGAATTGGATTCACGTTGACGCTTGCTGGTGTGGCTGGAGCCATTGTCTCCATCGGTATCACGGCGGATTCGTTCGTTATCTACTTTGAGCGAATTCGCGATGAAATTCGAGAAGGCAAAAAGCTACGTGTCGCCGTTGAACAAGGGTGGATCCGAGCTAGGCGTACGATTTTAGCAGCCGACTTCGTTTCATTACTAGCTGCAGCAATCCTGTTCTATCTTTCGGTAGGAAACGTTCGAGGATTCGCGTTCACACTCGGATTGATCACCTTTGTCGACATAGCCGTTGCCTTCATGCTGACTCGTTCATTAGTAACCCGGTTAGGGTCTTCTAAATGGATGAATAAAGATTCAGCAATGACGGGCGTTTCGCCAACTCGACTTGGTGTCAAAAATTTGAAGCAGGAGGCTAACTAATGGCTGGCTTAAGTCAACTAGGAAATGACCTCTATCGAGGTGACGTATCAATAAACATCGTTGGGCGCCGGCGCGCATGGTACCTAGTATCTGCAATCTTGATCATGTTTTCAATCACCACATTAGGTGTTCAAAAACTCAACTTAGGAATTGAATTTAAAGGTGGCGCCGAATTCTCGGTGCCGCTTGCATTGGCAAATAACGAATCAGTAACCAAAGCTCGCGAGACTGTGATTGCTGCAGGTGAGACACCATCTTCGGTAACGGTCATCGGCGGAAATAAAGTTCGTATCCAAACACTTGCGTTGTCTACTGAAGATTCAAACAAACTTAGCGCGGCATTAGCAACCTCCTTTGCTGTAACTGAATCGGACATTAAGGTGCAATTAGTTGGACCAACCTGGGGTGAAGAAGTTTCGAAAAACGCGGCTCGTGCGCTAGTTGTGTTTTTGGTTCTGGTCGCCATTTTCTTGTCCATGTATTTTGAATGGCCTATGGCCGTTGGCGCTCTTGTTGCGCTTGCGCATGACGTATTGATTACAGTCGGGATCTACGCGCTTAGTGGATTCGAAGTAACACCAGCAAGTGTGATTGGCTTCCTAACGATCTTGGGATATTCCTTGTATGACACGGTTGTGGTGTTCGACAAAGTTAAGGAAAACACAAAGGATATTTACGCGGGATCGAGATCAACTTACAGCGAAGCTGCCAACCTTGCGCTGAATCAAACTTTGGTTCGCAGTATTAATACCTCCATAGTTGCGTTGATCCCTGTACTTTCAATTTTGGTTGTTGGTGTCTCATTGCTTGGCGTCGGAACGCTCAACGACTTAGCTTTGGCTTTGTTTGTTGGAATGCTAGTTGGTACCTATTCCTCAATCTTCGTAGCGACTCCAGTGCTATGCCACATCAAGGAACGTCAGCCAGCAACTATTGCACTAGCCAACCGCGTAGCCGCTCGACGAAAGAGCGGATCTGAAGCCGAAGTATTTAAGCCGGTTATGTCCTCAGGCGTAACAACAGTTTCGGCCGCTGGACCAAGACAGCAGACGGTAAAGAAGACTCGTTCTCGAAGATCAGGACACTAGCTTTATGGATCGAGCCGGAGTTGCTGCTTTAATCGCACAGATTCCGGATTACCCGTTACCTGGTGTGGTGTTTAAAGATGTAACGCCAATCTCAGGTGATCCAGCGGCTACAAAATGGGTAAATACCGAAATCGCAAACCACTTCGCAAACGCTAACCTCACGCGAATTGTTGGTGTGGAAGCACGAGGTTTTATTCTTGGGGCCGCTCTTGCAGCTCACATGGATTTGGGTTTTGTCCCTATTCGTAAGAGTGGCAAACTTCCGCGTGCTACATATCGCGCAGACTACGAATTAGAGTATGGCGCCGACTCAATCGAGATTCACCAAGACGCGTTAACTAAGAGCGATCGAGTTCTTATTGTGGACGATGTTTTAGCTACTGGTGGGACCGCTTGCGCAGCAATTGACTTAATCGAGAAATGTGGCGCAACCGTAGTTGGGATAACCGTCCTGCTGGACCTTGCTTTTCTTGGCGGTAGCTCCAAAGTCGCACATCGCGACCCAAATGTGGATGTCTTCGCAGTTCTATAGATTGCAAATAGAATGGGAGTTATACATTAGGAGGCGACATGACCAGCGAAGTCGCAGCAGCGCCCCTTGTGCAAGCGCTAAAAGAGAGATTCCCGCAAGGCCTTGATACTCCAATCCCGGATCAACTCGCCGATGTAATTAAAACTTTGTTGGACTACCACCCAGGCAGCGATCGAAGCGAAGTTATTCGTGCCTTCCAAACAGCGGACTACTTTCACCGATTACAGAATCGCAAATCTGGCGAACAGTACATCACCCATCCGATTGCTGTAGCAGGTTTGCTCGCGGACTTAGGTATGACCACGCCTACGATCATTGCGGCATTGCTTCACGACACTGTTGAAGACACTGAATATGACTTGGAGCATTTGCGCGCAGACTTTGGCGATGAAGTTGCTGGCCTAGTTGACGGTGTTACGAAATTGGACAAGTTAAAGTACGGGCAAGCTTCCGCATCTGAAACCGTTCGCAAAATGGTAGTTGCTATGGCGCGAGATATCCGAGTTCTCGTTATAAAGCTCGTTGATCGATTGCATAACATGCGAAGTCTTTCCTACCTTTCTGTCGAGAAGCAAGAGCAGAAGGCGCGCGAAACACTAGAAATCTACGCACCACTCGCACACCGCTTGGGTATGAATTCGATTAAGTGGGAACTTGAGGACTTAGCGTTTGCCTCGCTTTACCCAAAAATGAGTGAAGAGATAGCCCGTCTTGTTTCGCAGAGAGCGCCCGCACGCGATGAAAGCTTGCACACAATTGTCGATAGCGTGACAAGTGATTTAACAGAGAATCAAATAGAAGCAGTCGTCTCTGGCCGACCTAAGCATTTTTACAGCATCTATCAAAAGATGATTGTGCGAGGTCGTGATTTTGATGACATCTATGACTTGATAGGCGTTCGCATTTTAGTAGACAGCATTCAAGACTGTTACGCGACACTTGGAATAATTCATGGCCGGTGGAATCCGGTCCCTGGCAGGTTTAAAGATTACATAGCAATGCCAAAGTTCACTATGTATCAGTCGTTGCACACAACGGTTATCGGCCCAAATGGCAAACCAGTTGAGTTTCAGATTCGCACGCATGAGATGCATCGAGCAGCGGAATATGGCGTTGCCTCACATTGGCGCTACAAGCAAGACAGAGTCGCGGGCAAAGATGGCCCAGATGACTTGGGTTGGGTGCGCCAACTTCTAGATTGGCAGCGTGAGACTGCAGATCCTGGCGACTTCATGGATTCGTTGCGTGATGATCTAGGCGCCGCCGAAGTGTATGTTTTTACGCCCAAGGGTGAAGTGATGGCGTTGCCAGCTGGAAGCACGCCAATTGATTTTGCTTACAGCGTCCATACTGAAGTAGGAAATAGATGCGTTGGTGCTCGAATAAATGGCAAGCTGGCACCACTAGATACCAAGTTGTCTAACGGCGACAACGTTGAAGTAATTACGAACAAATCTGATTCTGCTGGTCCATCGCAAGACTGGATCAACATAGTCGCAAGCGCGCGAGCTAAGTCCAAGATAAAAGCCTGGTTCTCCAAAGAGCGCCGCGAAGAAGCAATTGAGACGGGCAAAGAAGCAATAATTCGGGCAATGAAAAAAGCAGGTGTCCCGCTTCGTCTCTTAACAAACAATGCTCTCAACACCTTGGCGATTGAATCTAATTACTCGGACGTGACAGCGCTTTATGCTGCAGTCGGAGAAGGTAACTTAGGCGCGCAAACAGTTGTCACGCGATTTACTGCCTTACATGGCGGCGATGAACGAGTCGATGAAGATGCCTCTGAGCAAGTGTTGCCAAGCCGAGTTGCGCATCGCCGGGACGCGAAGCCCGATCCTGGCATCACGGTTATTGGAGCAGATGACACTTGGGTTAAGTTGTCTCGTTGCTGCACTCCCGTGCCAGGTGATGAAGTTCTAGGATTTGTGACGCGGGGTTCAGGTATTTCGGTACATCGAACTGATTGTGTGAACGCAAACTCATTGCGCGAACAACCAGAGCGCCTTGTTGAGGTTGCTTGGACGCCGGGTAAATCAAGTATTTTCCTAGTCAACATTCAGGTAGAGGCACTCGACCGAGCCAGATTACTGTCTGATGTGACGCGCACGCTTTCTGATCAGCACGTAAACATCTTGAATGCTTCAGTAACTACTTCAAAAGACCGTGTCGCAATCTCTCGATTCACATTTGAAATGGGAGATCCATCCCATTTAAATAACGTGCTTCGAGCCGTTCGCGGTATTGATGGCGTGTACGACGCGTACCGCGTTTAAGAATCCAGCGGGGCTAGTGTCTGGAGTTACTTAAGAGTTGCGGCGCCGGAGCGAGCAGCTTCGAGCAATTCCTTAGCCTGAGCTAGTTGCGCGGAAAGTTTTGTTTCCTCACTTGTCTTAGCGGCTGCAACCGCGGCGGCTAGCTGCTTCTCCAATTTCGCGATACTTGCTTCAAATGAGGTAACTAATGAGTTGGCGCGCTCTACAACTTCAGGCTTAGTACGGTGCCATTGTTCTTCAGCAACTTTGCGGATCGCGTCTTCGACTGCCTTTAACCGTCGCTCGATCTTTTCTTTCTCGTTACGAGGCACGTGTCCGGCCTTTTCCCAAGTTTCTTGAATCTCGCGAAGTGCAGCTTTTGCGGCATCAACGCTTTTCACTGGTACCAGAGTCTCGGCACGCTTAAGCAATTCCAGTTTGATGTCTAAATTCTTGGTGAACTCTTCATCGCGAACTGAATTCGCAGCATTGCGATTTGTGAAAAACTTGTCTTGGGTAGCCTTAAATTCTGCCCAAAGTTTTTCTTCCTCACCTTTTGCAGCCCGCGCTAATGTCTTCCAGTCATCCATCAATTTCTTATATGCTGCGGTGGTGCTAGCCCAATCGGATGACTCAGCTAACTCACTGGCTTTCTTGATCAGAGACTTCTTGGCAGTTACTGCTTGCGTGCGGCTGGCGTCCAAGGTAGAGAAATAAGCGCGGCGCGCTTTATCAAATCCTGAGCGAGCATGGCTAAATCGCTTCCAGAGCTCTTGCTCCTTTGCGCGATCTGTCGTTGGTAGTTTTTTCCACTCGTCTAGTAATTCCTTATATTTCTCGCCAGTTACTTTCCAGGCATTGGATTTTTCTAGGGATTCAGACAAGGCCACCAATTCTTCACGGCGAGCTAGCGCTGCAGCTTTGATTGCGGCCTTCTTTTCTACAGCAGCAGCTTTCTTCTCAGCAAATCCCGCTAACAGCGAATCCTTGCCAGCTTTGATCTTCTCTAAATCGCCAAGCAGATTAGGTTCACTGATGCTTTTTTCAATGCGTTCGATTAACGCAGTAACTGCTTCGAGGTTGCCTTTACCGTCTTTGAGTCGCGCTGCTGCTAGTTCAATTTCGGCTAATAAATCTTCATACCGTTTAGTGAAAAATGCCAGACCTTCACTTGGGTCTCCAGCTGCGTATTGCCCAACCTTTATGGGACTTGGTGTGCCATTCAAAAATGCGTTTCCGGCTTCGTCTACGTATCCAAAATCATTACTGGTTGTCATGGCTAAGTCCTCTTGATCGGGTCCCGTTTGGGCTCTTGTGTGCAGATTCCAATTATGGCGTAGTTGAAGCTTGGCTTATTACGATTGCTTGGGTTGGTGAACCATCCGATGAACCATTAGAAACACCAGCAGTTGCAACGTTTTCGATAATGTCAAGACCCGAAGTAATGCTGCCCCAGATGGAATAATTAGGTGGTAATGGGGAATCTTGGTAAACCAAAAAGAATTGGCTGCCATTTGTATTTGGTCCACTGTTAGCCATTGCAATCGTCCCGCGTGGGTAGATGGAAGTTCCATCAGCTCCAGGTAGTGGCAGATTCTCATCGGCAAATGTGAAGCCCGGTCCGCCAGTGCGATCACCTGCAGGATCGCCACACTGCAGCACAAAGATTCCTTGGGTCGTGATCCGAGTGCATGCCGTCTTGTCGAAGAAACCTTGATTAGCTAGCCACGCCATCGTGCCAACTGTTTTTGGCGCCGCTGGCTCTGCAGCAAATTCAATTACGCCACAGTTTGTATCTAAAGTGAAGGAACTTGCAGTCGGTAGATCCGTCGCAGCAGCGCCATAAATGATGTTGTTGGCGCGAACTGCCCCTGGGAGTTCACAGCCTGCTATCGGCGCAGCAGTTGAAACGGACACAGCAGTTGGCGCGTTACTTGGTGATTCGGCTGGTTGCACTAGGGCTTGTTCTGCTTGCGTATTTTGGTAGGTAACCAAAAGTGGAACTGAAATGAGCACGAGACCAATTGCTGCCACGCCAATGAAACGATTGCGCAACCGACGAATGGCACGTCGATTTGTTTGACGCAGGTATTTATCGTGGGCTAATTTTCGATCACGTTTTGAAGGCACAAGTCATAATTCTACGGTGCCAAGGAATTGCCACAAATCACGGTATCCTAGGGGAATTCCGAGCACAAAGGCGTGAAAATGTTAATTGAAAGCTTTGGCGCAGGCCCTTGGCAGACCAACTGTTATGTCTTGGCTACAGGAGAAAACTCAGAGTGCATAATCATTGATCCAGGTTTAGGCGCCGCGCCACAAATCCGCGAGATCATTGAGCAAAAGAATCTAAAGCCAATCGCCACAATGCTCACGCATGGACATATCGATCACATGTGGTCGATCTTCCCAGTAGCAACTGGTTATGGAATTCCGGCATTTATCCATGGTGATGATCGATTCTTGTTGAATGATCCAAGTGCGGGTGTTTCGATTGAAACAAAGAATGCCTTGATGGACATGATGGCCACCGACGATGTATTTGCTGAGCCATCGGATACTCGTGAAGTTACCGACAAAATGACATTGGAATTAGCTGGCTTAAAGTTCACAGTGCTACATGCACCTGGCCATACCCAAGGGTCCATTTTGTTTGAGTTCGATGGCGATCGCAAGCAGATTTTTACTGGTGACGTTTTGTTTGCAGGTGCCATTGGTCGCACAGACTTACCGGGGAGTTCACCGGATGATATGGATACTTCGCTTCGCGATGTCGTTTTGCATTTGCCAGATTCAGCTTTGGTTTATCCAGGTCATGGCCCGTCAAGTGACATGGCAACTGAAAAAGCAAGTAACCAATATTTGTTGCGAGTGGCTAGCGGCTTAAGCGCGATATGAGCGAACTTTTTAAGGCACCAAAGGGTACCTACGATGTGGTGCCGCCATTTTCTGCGTTGTGGCTTGCAGTTAAAGATGCGCTCTCAACTCCGCCAAGAAATTCTGGATACGGATACATAGAGACACCAATTTTTGAGGACACAGCATTATTTGTTCGCGGAGTTGGGGAGTCCACTGACGTGGTCTCCAAAGAGATGTACACTTTCGAGGATAAAGGTGGCCGCAGTCTTACTTTGAAGCCAGAAGGTACCGCTGGCGTACTTCGCGCGATGCTGGAAAATCGAATGGATCGCGGCGCACTTCCTGCAAAAGTTTGGTACACCGGTCCGCACTTTAGATATGAACAGCCGCAATCTGGGCGATACCGCCAACACACGCAAGTTGGTGTTGAAACGATTGGTTCCTCAGATCCAGCACTCGATGCTGAAGTGATCTGGATGGCGCACCACGCCCAACGAAACATACTTGGGTTAAAGCAAGTTCGAATTTTAGTTAACTCACTTGGCTGCCATAAATGTCGTCCCAAATACCGAGAAGTCTTAGTGGCTTTTCTTAAGACTTGCGATCTCGATGAAGCTGCGCAAGCAAAGATTTTGATTAATCCGTTACGAGTTTTGGATGACAAGCGCGAGAACGTTCAGACGCAATTAAAGAATGCGCCACTAATGCCAGATCATCTTTGCCAAGCGTGCAAGGACCATCACGCCCAAGTTTTGCAATATCTAGATGCCTTAGGCGTAGGTTACGAAAATGCGCCAAGACTTGTTCGCGGTTTAGATTATTACGTTCGAACCACATTTGAATGCGTGCACGACGGGCTGGGTGCGCAATCTGCAATCGGTGGCGGTGGACGCTATGACGGATTGATTGAAACTTTAGGTGGACCAGCAATTGGTGGCGTTGGATTCGGGCTGGGTGTGGATCGAACTTGCCTCGCAGTGCAAGCTGAGGGCATCACTTTAGTTAGCGACGCTTTTGCGCAAGTGTTTCTAGTACCAGTTGATCAACCTGCAATCAGCGCGATAGTTGCCTTAGCCGCTTCATTACGTGCGGCCGAGATCAACACTGACATTGCCTACGATGGTCGATCAATGAAAGCTGCGATGAAATCCGCAGATCGCAGTGGCGCGAAGTTTGCAATCATCTTGGGCGAAGACGAGATGGCAACTGGAACCGTTGTTATCAAAGACCTTGTCGCTGGATCCCAGGAAAGTGTCCCCGTAGACTCACTTATCGATGACTTGAAATCCCGTTTAAAAAACTCAATTGATTAAGGATTATGAATGCTCCGAAATACTAATGCCGGCGCGCTCCGTTTAAGCGATGCTGGTTCGCAAGTCAAACTTGCTGGCTGGGTAGGAAAAAGGCGTGATCACGGGGGAATTGCCTTCTTGGATCTGCGCGATTCAACGGGAACCGTTCAGGTTGTCGTTCGTGATGAATCTGTAGCGGGCGAGCTACGTTCGGAATTTTGTTTGCAAATTGTGGGTACCGTACAAGCCCGACCAGAAGGAAATGACAACTCTGTCATCGCAACAGGTGACATTGAAGTAATCGCGGACTCAGTTGTAGTGCTAAGTAAGAGTGCACCGCTTCCTTTCCCAATCGATGATGCGATCACAGTGGGTGAGGAAACCCGTCTTAAGTATCGATACTTAGACTTACGTCGACCTGTGGCTGGAAATATTTTGCGAATGCGCAGCGATGTCAATCGAATGGCGCGCGAAGTTCTCCATGAACGCAACTTCATTGAAATTGAAACACCAACACTAACTCGAAGTACTCCAGAAGGTGCTCGTGATTTTCTAGTACCTGTTCGGCTGCAACCAGGCCATTGGTATGCCTTGCCACAAAGCCCACAATTGTTTAAGCAACTACTTATGGTGGGCGGCATGGAGCGCTATTACCAAATTGCTCGTTGCTACCGCGATGAAGATTTCCGCAAGGATCGTCAACCAGAATTTACTCAGCTCGACATTGAAATGAGCTTCGTTGAGCAAGAAGATATTCTTGAAGTTGGCGAAGCGATTGTTCGTAAATTGTGGCACGGAACTTTAGGCCATGAAATAGGCAAAATTCCTCGCATGACTTTCTTCGAGGCCATGGATCGTTATGGCTCAGATAAACCAGATTTACGTTTTGACATCGAATTAAAGGATTGCACGGGATATTTCAAAGACACTGAGTTTCGAGTTTTCCAAAATGAATTTGTCGGCGCCGTTGTTATGCCTGGTGGTGCTGACCAACCTCGTCGCACCTTTGATGCTTGGCAAGAATGGGCAAAGCAACGAGGCGCTAAAGGCTTGGCATATGTAACTTTTGATACAGATGGAACTCTCGGTGGACCTGTTGCAAAGAATTTGACTGATGCAGAGCGGGATGGTCTTGCAGCTCATCTTGGAGCTAAGCCAGGGGATTGCGCGTTCTTTGGTGCCGGCAGTAAATCAACCACTCAACAACTTTTGGGCGCGGTTCGCCAAGAAGTTGGGGAACGTTGTGGCTTAATCGACGATAACCAATGGTCATTTTTATGGATCGTTGATGCGCCCATGTTTGAAAGAACTGACGACGGCGGTTGGACTGCTGTGCATCATCCATTCACTTCGCCAAATGCCGAGTGGGTTGATCGCTTCGAGGAGGCTCCTGATCAGGCTCTTGCTTGGGCGTATGACATCGTCTGCAACGGAAATGAGATTGGTGGTGGATCTATCCGTATTCACCGCAGCGACGTTCAAGAACGAGTCTTTACTTTACTTGGCCTTAGCGAGGAAGAAACAAGAGACAAGTTTGGATTCTTATTGGATGCCTTTGCATTTGGACCACCACCACATGGTGGAATCGCTTTTGGTTGGGATCGCATCTGCATGCTGCTCTCTGGAGCAACAAGTTTGCGCGATGTCATTGCATTTCCAAAAACCGGCGCAGGTTTTGATCCGCTAACAAGCGCGCCTACTTCGATCACGGCCCAGCAACGACTTGAGGCAGGTATCGACGTTGATCCAGATGCCGCGTCAGATGCCGATGCCGCGAGTAATGACTGAATCATTATTTGATCAAAGTGGCGCAAGTGCACCACTTGCGGTTCGAATGCGACCAAGAACTCTTGAGGAGTTTGTGGGTCAGCGCAAAGCTATTGCAATCGGTAGCCCACTTAATAAGTTGTTGCAACCACGAGATACTGACACTAAGTCGTCAGTAATTCTTTGGGGACCGCCCGGTAGTGGAAAGACAACGTTGGCCGCGTTAATCGCACGAGCAGGTTCAGCAAAGTTCATGGAGTTATCAGCGATTAATGCTGGCGTAAAAGATGTCCGTGATGTCATTTCCGCAGCGCAAGAGAATAAGTCAATGTATGGCGTTTCAACTGTGCTTTTTGTTGACGAAGTTCATCGGTTTAACAAAACTCAGCAGGATGCACTTTTGCCTGGTGTGGAAAATGGCTGGGTGACTTTGGTTGCAGCAACGACAGAGAACCCATCATTTTCAGTCATAGCGCCATTAATGTCGAGAAGCTTGCTCGTTACGCTCTCCGAATTAGACGATGATGACATCCACCAAGTTTTAGCGCGCGCTGTTACTGATCCTCGCGGCTTAAACAATTGTGTATCACTTGCCAAAGAGGCACAGGACATTTTGGTTCGACTTGCTGGGGGAGATGCGCGCAGGTCTCTAACAGTGCTTGAGGCTGCGGCCGGAGTTGCGCTCAGTAATGATCGAACGGAAATCTCGGAAACTGACATAAGTACTGCAAGTGATCACAATATAGTTAGATACGACAAAGCAGGCGATCAGCATTACGACATAATCAGCGCCTTCATTAAATCAATTCGTGGTTCAGATGTTGATGCAGCGCTGCACTACTTGGCGCGAATGTTGGAAGCCGGGGAAGATCCACGCTTTATCGCTCGTCGCTTAATGATCAGTGCTAGCGAGGACATCGGACTTGCTGATAACGCCATGCTGAGTGTCGCAGTCGCTGCGGCTCAGACAGTAGCTCTCATCGGAATGCCAGAAGCTCGGATTACTCTCTCGCAAGCAACTATTTCTTTGGCACTAGCGCCTAAATCAAATGCTGCCTATCTTGCAATTGATCGAGCAATTGCTGATGTGAGGCAGGGTGACATTGGGGTAGTACCCGCGCCATTACGAGATTCGCATTATGCGCGCGCTGGAGATTTGGGTCATGGCGTTGGCTATATCTATCCCCATGACGTATCGCAGGGTGTGGCAAGTCAGCAATACTTGCCCGAGCCACTAAAGACTGCGCGTTATTACCAGCCATCACCACACGGCCAAGAAGGTGTGACGCGAGAGATTTTGCAAAAGATTCGCTCGTTACTGGGTAGGGATTAAGCCCTTAAGTCCCATGTTCGTTAAGGTTTAGGCAGTAAGCAACATTATTTGATCGTTTAATTAAGCGAGCTAGAGCCCAGGATGAGGAAGGTGGTTAAGAAAAGTGGAATCTGCAGAAATCCGATCTCGTTTCTTGAACTATTTTCAGTCCAAAGGTCATACCGTTGTGCCGAGTGCGAGCTTACTTCTTGACGACCCAACGCTGCTCTTTGTTAATGCGGGAATGGTTCCGTTCAAGCCATATTTTCTTGGGGAAGCAGCGCCACCTTACCCGCGCGCAGTGTCCGCACAAAAAGTTGTCCGAACCTTAGATATCGAGGAGGTCGGAAAAACAACGCGACATGCATCATTTTTTCAAATGTGTGGAAACTTTTCTTTTGGCGATTACTTTAAGAAAGAAGCCATTCCTTACGCCTGGGAGCTACTAACTTCTTCCGTCGCTGATGGGGGTTATGGCTTTCCAGAAGAAAAACTTTGGGTCACGGTCTATTTAGATGACGATGAAAGCGTTGATATCTGGCACAACACAGTTGGTGTTCCAATGGAGCGAATCCAGCGCCGCGACATGGCTGATAACTACTGGTCGATGGGCGTACCTGGACCATGTGGGCCATGCTCGGAAATTTATTATGATCGCGGCCCAGAGCATGGACGTGAGGGTGGGCCGATTGCAGATGAGACTCGTTATCTAGAGGTTTGGAATCTCGTCTTTATGCAGTTTGAACGTGGAGCTGGCGGCGGCAAGGAAAACTTTCCAATCTTAGGAGAGTTACCGTCAAAAAGTATTGATACCGGTATGGGTCTTGAGCGTATGGCTGCGCTGTTGCAGGGTGTGGAAAATATCTACGAGATTGATACCACACGAATCATTTTGGATCGTGCCAGTGCATTGAGCGGGCAACAATATGGAGCTAATCCAAACTCTGACATCGCACTTCGGGTGGTTGCAGATCATGCGCGCACTTGCGCGTTCTTAATTGCCGACGGCGTTCTGCCTGGCAATGAAGGCCGTGGATATGTGCTTCGCCGTATCTTGCGACGAGTAGTTAGAAACATGCGCTTACTTGGAACGCATGAACCTTGTATTGCGGAATTGATAATGGCAAGTATCGAAGCCATGGCGCCACAATATCCAGAATTACTAAATGAGCAAAGTCGAATTCTCTCAATTGCAAAAGCGGAAGAAGAGTCCTTTCTTTCTACCCTTGAACGAGGTACGTCGCTATTTGATTTAGCCGCAACAGAATTGAAATCAAAGAAATCGAAGGTACTTAGTGGTGACAGTGCTTTTGCACTTCATGACACTTTCGGATTTCCAATTGACTTAACGTTAGAAATGGCTGCTGAACAAGGCTTAGCTGTTGACGAAGAAGGATTTAGGCGCCTGATGCAAGAACAACGCACCAGGGCGAAAGCTGATTCGGTTCAGCGCAAAAGTGGTGTTGTGCCAGTAACGGTTTACCGCGAAATCATGGGTAAGTCTGGGGTCACAAAGTTCACCGGCTACACCGAGACGCAGACGGAGAGCAAGGTCACGGGCCTTGTAGTCGATGGCATAGATGTAAAAAGCGCAAATCTTGGCGACGATGTTGAAGTGCTAACAGATAGAACTTCGTTTTACGCAGAGGGTGGTGGTCAACTTGCAGACCAAGGCTTGATTACTTTTGCTGACGGCAGCGTTGTAGAAGTTGATGACGTTCAGACTCCAGTTCCTGGTCTCTACGTGCACCGGGGCCGTGTTGTTTCGGGATGCGTTGCAGTAGGCAGCGACGCAATAACCGAAGTGGATGTACAACGAAGATTGGCGATTTCGCGAGCGCATACGGCAACACATATGGTGCATAAAGCTTTTAGAGAAGCACTTGGCGATACGGCAACACAGATGGGTTCGGAGAATTCACCGGGACGTTTTAGATTCGATTTTCCGAGCGCTGGGGCAGTACCGCAATCAGTATTAGGCGATGTCGAAGCTCGTGTTAACGAAGTGCTTTTAGATAATCTTGCAATCACAGCTGAATTGATGACACAAGAGCAAGCGCGAGCCACTGGCGCCATGGCGCTATTCGGTGAAAAATATGGAGATCAAGTTCGTGTTGTGAGTGTGGGCGACTGGGCACGCGAACTTTGTGGTGGAACACATACGCAAACTTCAGGTCAGTTGGGCGTTATTACTTTCTTGTCAGAAAGTTCCATCGGTGCGGGAATCAGGCGCGTCGAAGCTTTGGTTGGCGCAGATGCTTATCGATTCTTGGCACGCGAACATCATTTAGTCGGTCAACTCGCAGAACTTACTAAAGTTCGTGCTGAAGAATTACCTGATCGCATTTCGAAAATGCTCGAACGTCTCAAGCAAGCGGAGAAAGAAATTGCTAAGGCTCGCACAGCTGCATTAACAAGCAACATAGGTGAACTTGTTGGTACGCCAACAAAGGTTGCAAATACAAATTATTATCGATTCACTGCCCCTACAGGAACGAGCGCGACAGATCTGAGAGATCTAGTTAGTTCAGCCAAGGCAAGCATTAAGGGAAATGATTACGTGCTAATTGGCGCGACAATTGACGACGGCAAGGTTGCGTTCGTTGTGACCACTGATGCGGCTGCTCGCGACTCTGGAGTTTCAGCGGCCAACATCCTAAAAGTCATGATGCCTGCAGTTGATGGGCGAGGCGGTGGCAGCGCTGAAATGTCACAAGGTGGCGGCGCAAAGGTCACAGGTCTTGACGACGCATTGAGCGCAGCAATAAGCAGCAAAGAAAGTTAGAGCGTTGCTTCGCGGCGTACGACTTGGCATAGATGTTGGCTCAGTTCGAATCGGCGTGGCCAAGTGCGATCCAGATGGCATGCTGGCAGTACCTCTTAAAACTATTGCGGCAGGCGAAGACGCTGTTGCAGAACTCGTTAAATTAATAAAAGAGCATGAGCCAATTGTTGTTTATGTTGGAAATCCTTTGAGCTTAAATGGTGAAGTAACTCAGTCAACGCTTGGAGCAAGTGAGTTTGCCCAAGCGTTGGCACTAGCCTTATCTGCGGAGGCACAAACACAGGCAATTAAGGTTCGCATGATTGACGAACGACTAAGTACTGTCAGTGCCCAGCGCGGTTTACATGAAGCAGGACGAACTGAAAAGTCCAGTCGAGGAGTTATTGATCAAGCGGCAGCCATCGTAATATTGGAACACGCTTTAGATTCAGAAAAGCGCCAGGGAGAATTCGTTGGCAAGGAAGTGGTGGTAACTAATGAGTGATTCAAATTCACTTAGCGATCAGCCTTCGCCGACAACCAAGAAATCACATCGAGCGCCTAGGCGAACCAAGAAGACTGGTTTTCGGAACTTCTTAGTATTAGTCGGAATAATTGTTGCCATTGGTTTAGTGGCTCCACGAGCAGTGTCTATGTTTTCAAGTGCTCCAGATTTTCCTGGCCCTGGTTCTGGGTCCGTTCAAATCGAAATCGAACCAGGCGCAACGCTTGCAAAAATCGGCAATGACTTGAAGGCACTTGGTGTTGTCGCTTCCGTAGATGGGTTCATTGCCGCTGCAAACAAAAATCAAGATAGTGCAAACATTGCGCCCGGAAGTTACAACTTACTTAAAGAAATGAAGAGCTCTGATGCCATCCTGGCTCTTCTTGATCCCGTTAATCGAGTGGTTACGCGGGTAGTTATTCCTGAAGGCAAGCGAACCAGTTGGACTATTGCTGCGTTAGTTGAGGCGACCGGAATACCAGTGCAGGATTTTGAAGCTGCGATCGCTAACGCTAACAATTTGGGACTCCCAGATTATGCGAATGGAAACATTGAAGGATTTTTATTCCCAGTAACGTATGAGTTTGCGCCAGGAACCAGCGCTGAGCAAATGATCAGTGCGATGCTGGCAAAATTTAATTCCGAAGCAGTCAGGATCGATTTAGACAATCGGGCGAAGGCTATGGGACGCACACCATATGAAATTCTCATAATCGCATCGCTACTTGAAGGTGAAGGTGCTCCACGCGACTTTACGAAAATTGCGCAGGTTGTTTACAATCGCCTGGCCGAACCTATGCGCCTGCAGTTTGACTCGATTGTAAATTATGGCCTCAACAAGACAGAGGTTATTTTGACAACTGAGTTGCTTAATACTGATACGCCATACAACTCATACTTACGTGAGGGTTTACCTCCCACACCTATTGACGCTCCAGGCGCAGAGGCACTCGAAGCAGCACTTAATCCTGAGCCAGGTGATTGGCTTTACTTCATTACTGTTGATTTGAATACGCAGGAAACAAAATTTACTCGCTCCTATCCAGAGTTTTTAATCTACAAGGATGAGTTGCTGGCATTTTGCGCAGCCAATGATGGTGTGTGTTACTAGTGAAAGCTGCAGTGCTTGGCAGCCCAGTTTCACATTCACTCTCACCCGTGCTTCATAACAGCGCTTACCGCTCACTTGGACTGGATCACACTTACAGTGCGATTGAGGTAACAGAGTCGAACTTTCAAAGTTTCATTTCTTCACTTGATGAGGAATGGCTGGGTGTTTCGCTCACCATGCCACTTAAAGAAGCTGCGTTCCAGGTTGCAACAACGATTGATGCCGTAGCTTCACAAACTGGAGCGATAAATACATTAGTTTTTGATTCAGGCATTTCTGGCTTCAACACTGATGTGGCTGGCATCGTTGATTCGCTGACAGAAAAGGGAATCTCTTCGGCGCACTTGGGAACACTCTTTGGCTCTGGCGCCACTGCGCGCTCAGCATTGGCTGCAATGTCGCAGCTTGGAATCACTCAAGTGCATTGCGTGGCTCGAAATGAGTTGGATGTCGCTGTGCTGATCGATCTGGGAAAACAGATTGGCATCGAAGTTGCGCACTCACAGGTTAACGATTTGCAATGGCTCGAGAGCGATGTCGTTATCAACACCACGCCTGTGGGAGTACTCGACGAAATCGCCAAAGACGTTTGGCAACCTAAGGGAATTTTACTGGACGTTGTTTATCATCCTTGGCCTACGCAGTTTGCGGCATCGTGGTTAGTTTGCGGTGGGGAAGTGACTTCTGGGCTCAGCATGTTGCTTCATCAGGCTGGGCATCAAGTTACTTTGCTGACTAACGAAGCGGCACCGATTGATGACATGCGAGCGGGTCTTAACCTTGAGCTGTTAGCGCGTGGCCTAAGCACTATTTAGTCATCAAATTCGGTGTTATTGATCAAATAGTGAAAGAATAGAGCCATGTTGCGTTGGCTCACTGCTGGAGAATCTCACGGACCAGCTCTGTCCGCGATTCTCGAAGGACTGCCAGCAGGCGTTGAAGTTGGTACCAAGGACATCGAGGCGGCGTTAGCACGTAGACGCCTTGGCTTTGGCCGCGGGGCCAGAATGAAGTTTGAGCAAGATGAAGTTTCTCTAACTGGCGGAATTCGTCATGGGTTCACGCAAGGCGGTCCAGTAGCAATTTCGATCGCAAATTCCGAATGGTCTAAATGGCAGGACGTTATGTCTGCTGACCCTGTCGATCAAGCCGACTTAGTCAACGTTGCCCGAAACGCACCGCTTACTCGGCCGCGTCCTGGGCACGCTGATTTAGCCGGCATGCAAAAGTATTCACTTAATGATGCTCGACCAATTTTGGAACGAGCGAGCGCGCGCGAAACTGCAGCGCGAGTAGCACTTGGCGAAGTTGCAAAGAAGTTCTTGCAGCAAGTTGCTGGAATCACAATCCTGAGTCACGTTGTCAGCATTGGATCGGTTGAAACAGATTCCACTGAAATTCCAGATTTTGCGGACCTGCCGGACATTGATAAAGATCCAGTGCGCTGTTTTTCACCAACAGCGAGCGCAGCTATGCAGGCTGAAATCTCAGCGGCGCAATCCGATGGCGACACTTTGGGTGGAGTTGTCGAAGTTGTAGCCCACGGTGTTCCCGTTGGTCTAGGTTCGCACGTACATTGGGATCGGCGCTTAGACAGCAAACTTGCTGCAGCGCTGATGGGCATTCAAGCCATCAAGGGCGTAGAGATCGGTGATGGTTTCGAAACCGCAAGACGTCGTGGCTCCGAGGCGCATGATGAAATTTTTAGTGACAGCGGCACATTGCGAAGGCAAACTGGCCGAAGTGGTGGCACTGAGGGCGGCATGAGCACAGGTGAAGCATTGCGAGTGCGCGCCGCCATGAAACCAATTTCAACAGTGCCAAAAGCGCTCTCAACAGTAGATGTTGAAACCGGCGAGGCAGCAACGGCAATTTCCCAACGTAGTGACGCGTGCGCAGTACCTGCATCAGGCGTGGTTGCAGAAGCCATGGTTGCTCTGGTTTTAGCCGAAGCCGTATTGGAAAAATTTGGTGGCGACCATGTGACTGAGACTGCTCGCAACATTGATTCTTTCCGTGCACATCTGAGGATGTAGCTATGTCCCCAATAGTTTTAGTTGGTGTGCCTGGAGCTGGAAAGACAACAGTTGGAAAACTGCTTGCTAAATCTCTTAAGCAAGAGTTTTTCGATAGTGATCGGGTTATCGAAGCACAGGCAGGTAAGAGTGTCTCCGATATTTTTACGCAAGACGGTGAACCAATCTTTCGCAAACTTGAGCATGATGTTATTGCTGATTTACTGCAAAAAAGTGGCGTTGTTATTGCTCTTGGTGGGGGCGCACTAGGTAACGATGAAACACGCAATCTTGTGAAGGGTACGACTGCGATTTGGTTAGTGGCTGGTTTAGCACAGGCCGTTGATCGTGTTGGTATGAATCGCAACCGCCCACTATTGCTTGGAAATGTCCGAGGCCAACTTGCGGAGTTAATGAATGCTCGCGAACCTTTTTACAAGGAAGTAGCCAAGTTAACAATTGACACTTCAAAGCTGACCCCAAATGAAGTGGTCGCAAGTATTTTGAATGAATTGAATGCAGCGGGCGTGAAATCGTGAAAGCGATTGAAGTATTTGCTGACCATACTTACTCAGTTATGGTTGACCGAAACATATTGCACATGGTTAACAACCACTTATCGGGTGTCTCCAAGGTGGCAGTGATTCACCCCAAGTCCATGATGCAAATTGCTGGAACGTTGCGGGCAAATCTCCCTGATGTAACGTCTATTGGAATTGAAGTGCCGGATGCTGAAAATGCAAAGACTTCGCAAGTTTTGGAATTCTGCTGGGCCGCGCTCGGTGAAGCTGGATTTACCAGAAATGATCTGATTATCTCGATTGGCGGCGGTGCCACCACAGATCTAGCTGGATTCGTTGCAGCCACTTGGCTCCGTGGAATCAAGGTCTTGCACGTTCCCACAACTTTGTTAGCGATGGTTGATGCGGCAGTTGGAGGCAAGACTGGAATCAATACCGCGGCTGGAAAGAATTTAGTAGGCGCAATTCATTCACCGATTGCAGTTATTTGCGATTTAAATTTTCTAACTTCGCAAAGTCAACAGGATTATGTAAGTGGTTTGGCCGAAGTAATCAAATGTGGTTTTATTCGTGATGGCAGGATTTTGGACCTAATCGAATCAGATTTTGAAGGCGCGAAGAACCCTAATTGGGAACACGCTCCTACGATTATTGCCCGAGCCATTCAAGTAAAGGCGGATGTCGTTGGCAATGATTTACGGGAAACGCTGGGTACCGCCAGCGGCCGTGAAATTCTCAA
The DNA here is from genome assembly GCA_041687715.1 of Candidatus Nanopelagicales bacterium. Taxonomy (GTDB): domain Bacteria; phylum Actinomycetota; class Actinomycetes; order S36-B12; family UBA5976; genus UBA5976. The sequence continues at coordinate 3,300 of JBDNJO010000036.1, read as the reverse complement.
TTACGGTCACACTTTTGGTCATGCCGTTGAACGACAAGAAAACTTTACCTGGCGACATGGCGATGCAGTGAGTGTTGGCATGATGTTCGTTGCTCAGTTGGCGTATTTAGCTGGGCGACTGGATTACGCGGATGTAGCTCGGCATAAAAAGATTCTTTCTGGAGTTGGCCTGCCGACTAACTACTCGGGCGGAACATTTGAATCGTTATTGGCGAACATGCGAATAGATAAAAAATCACGCGGTGATCAACTCAGATTTATTATTCTTGGAAGGCTCGGGCAGCCAGAAATTTTGCAAGCACCAGATACGGCGTTGCTCACTGCTGCTCATGCCAAACTAGGGCAAGGTGAGACTTATGCGTAGAGTCATGGTCTTGAACGGACCTAATCTGGATCAACTCGGAACACGAGAGCCTGAGATTTATGGCACGCTCTCACTTAGCGACATCGAAAAACTTTGTACCAATGTTGGAAACAAACTTGGTTTTGAAATAGATTTTCGGCAATCAAATGATGAGGCAGTCATTATTGGCTGGTTACACGAGGCTGCTGCTGAGAAGACATTTGTCGTTTTTAATCCAGCTGCCTTTACGCATTATTCGATTGCGATCAGGGATGCTGCTGCGTTGTTGTCATCAGGTTTAATTGAAGTTCATCTAAGCAACCCGTTAGCACGTGAAGAGTTTAGACACACTTCATTGATTTCCGGTTTAGCTCAAGGAACCATAAGTGGTTTTGGAGCGCAGTCATATGTATTGGCGTTGCAAGCAATAGCCTCATCGTGACTCAAACTCGAATTTCTAAGATTCAAGATACGCTGCAAGATGGACAATCCTTCTACCTAACCAATCTCATTAACATCCGATATCTATGTGGTTTCACTGGTTCAAATGCTGCATTGTTAATTTCAAAATCAAAAGCGATTCTTGCAACTGACTCTCGGTACGAGATTGCCAGTTCAAAACAGTGCTTTGACGTCGAAATTGTTATAGGGCGTAACTTAAGTGAGCTTTTGATTGGCAAGGATCAAGTCCAAGAGATTTGGTTTGAGTCCGTTCATTTAACGGTTTCGCAATTGAGCGCGCTGTCTAAACAATTCCCTAAGCAAAAGTTTGTGGCAAAAGTTGGAATCATAGAGGCGCACAGGCAGGTAAAGGATGATGCGGAGATCGGTAGCATTCGACTCGCGTGCGAAATTTCTGTTGCGGCTTGGCGTAAAACACTTGAACAAATCAAAGTGGGACAAAGCGAGCGTGAGGTTAGAAATCTACTAGAAGCTAACATGCGCGAATATGGGGCTGATGATATCGCGTTTAGCTCAATCGTTGCTTCGGGTCCAAATAGCGCAATCCCGCATCATGAGCCATCCGAGCGCGAATTGAGTAATGGTGATTTCTTAAAAATTGATTTCGGCGCAAAGCTAAATGGATACCATGCAGACTGCACGCGAACAGTTGTTTTAGGTAAAGCAGCGGATTGGCAAGTAGAGGTCTATCAAGCTTTGGCGTCAGCGCAAGCTGCCGGGCGAAATGCTTTGAACGCGCAAGCAACATATTTGGGGATTGAAAAGGTAGTTAATGAATCCCTGAAAGCCAGTGGGCACCTTGAGTACTTCACTCATGGACTTGGACACGGTGTTGGACTTGAGATCCATGAGAATCCGTTTTTCGGTCGGAAATCGCAAGATAAGATTAAGGAAAATACGGTACTTACTATCGAACCTGGGATTTATTTGCGTGATCGTGGGGGAGTTCGAATAGAAGATACAGTTGTGGTCACGTCTGAAACTTACGTTAACCTAACGAATTTACCGTATGAACTTATTGAGATTTAGAAATTTACCGAGGAGTGCACGTGGCATCAACGAATGACCTAAAGAATGGCTTAGTCCTTAACATCGATGGACAGCTGTGGACAGTTGTTGAATTTCAGCACGTTAAGCCAGGTAAAGGTCCAGCGTTTGTGCGCACCAAGCTTAAGAACATATTGACGGGCAAGGTTGTTGATAAGACTTTCAACGCTGGCGTATCAGTTGAAACAGCAGATGTCGATAAGCGAAACATGCAGTATTTATACCGTGATGGCGATGGCTGGATTTTCATGGATCTACAAACTTTCGAACAGTACACGCTCTCTGATGCAATTGTTGGTGATGGAGCCCAGTACATGCTAGAAAATCAGGAGGGCGTTGTTGCGATTCACAACGACTTACCAATTTATTTAGAATTGCCAGCAATGGTTGAATTAATGATCACCTACACCGAACCTGGCCTTCAAGGTGATCGTTCAAGTGCAGGCAGCAAGCCCGCAACACTTGAAACGGGTGCTGAGATTAAAGTTCCGCTATTTATTGAATCGAACACAAAAGTTAAAGTAGACACTCGTGATGGCTCGTATCAAGGTCGCGTTAACTAAGTGCGCACTCGAACCAAAGCGCGCCAGCGAGCTGTCGAATCTCTTTTCGAAGCAGAACAACGTGGTGTCATGTCACCAGATGTTTTTCAGCGCAATCCCGACGTTAACGACTACGCGATCGAGTTAGCCGCGCTTGTGGAAGCGAACATTGAACGGATCAATGAAGTTATCGACACTTACTCTCAGGCCTGGCCGCTTGAACGAATGCCAGCTGTAGATCGCGCAATAGTTCGAGTAGGTATCGCTGAGTTACTGTGGCGCCCAGAGGTAGATAGTGGTGTGGCGGTATCCGAAGCAGTAGAAATTGCTAGTGTGCTGAGTACTCCAGAATCTGGAAAATTCATTAACGGACTGTTAGGTCAAGTCGCGACGCTGCGGAGTTCGCTCTCCGCGTTGTAGAAAATGGTGCCCTGAGTGGGATTCGAACCCACAAATCTCACTTGGTGTGTGTTTTTAGTGGTGGACTTTGGTGCCCTGAGTGGGATTCGAACCCACACTGAACGGTGTTTGAGACCGCGCTCTCTGCCAGTTGGAGTACCAGGGCTAATTTTTCTTACTCGAGAAAGGTTACCGCATGGAATTGATCACCTTAACCGTAGGCTTGCTGTGTGAGGCGCAGGATTAACCAGACATTGGGTTTGCAGTGAGCGCGCAAAAGTCTCGAGAGATTGCAACCATTCCAAATGCACTTAGCGCTGCGCGACTTGTTGGTGTACCAATTTTCTTTTGGCTAATAGTGGTGCCGAAGCGCGATGATCTTGCACTATATATTTTGGTTGTAAGCGCATTCACGGATTGGTTAGATGGTTACTTAGCAAGGAAGTTAAATCAATTCAGTCGATTAGGGGAGTTACTAGATCCTTTAGCTGATCGACTTTATGTACT
>JBDNJO010000004.1:0-4701 GCA_041687715.1 Candidatus Nanopelagicales bacterium | reverse complement strand
CCAGTTGTTGTTGAAGCTCCAGTTGTTTCAGTAGAAACAGTTGAAGCGCCTAAGCCAGTGGCAAAGAAAGCTGCAGTCAAGAAAGTTGCAGCCGAAAAGCCAGTGGCAAAGAAAGTTGCAGTCAAGAAAGTTGCAGTCGAAAAGCCGGTAGCTAAAAAAGCTGCAGCAAAGAAAACTTCGAAAGAAGAAAAGTAATAACCAAACTTCTTGTCTATCCCAAGACAAGCAAAGACAAGGCAGGAGAAAAACATGCCAAAGAATAAGACCCACAGTGGTGCCAAAAAGCGTTTCCGCGTAACTGGTACCGGCAAGTTAATGAAGGAACAGGCAAACAAGCGCCACCTTCTGGAACACAAGACGAGCCGTCGCACGCGTCGCCTCTCTGTCGACCAAGTCCTGTCCCCAGCCGATGCTAAGAAAGCAAACAAGCTACTCGGCCGTTAAGCCGCAGCAGTTTGTTATAGAAGAGGAGATTTGTCATGGCACGTGTGAAGAGAGCCGTTAATGCTCAAAAGAAGCGTCGTGAAGTACTTGAACAAGCCAGTGGTTACCGTGGCCAGCGTTCCCGGTTGTACCGCAAGGCCAAGGAACAAGTTACGCACTCGATGGTTTACGCCTACAACGATCGTCGTTCCCGCAAGGGTGACTTCCGTCGCCTTTGGATCCAGCGCATCAACGCTGCAGCTCGTGCCAATGGCATGACCTACAACCGTTTGATCCAGGGTCTAAACCTTGCAGAGATCGAAGTTGATCGTCGTATGCTCGCCGAAATGGCAGTAAACGATCCAGCAGCATTCGCCGCAATAGTTCAGATGGCAGCAAAGGCATTGCCAGCAGATGCATCGCCTAAGGCATCTGCTTAATCGCTCTATGCAGCACAATGAAGTTCTAACGAACGTGCGCGCGCCGAAAGTGGCGCGCGCACGTCGTCTTTTAAAGCGCGGTTTTCGCGAATCAGATGGCGCATTTTTAGCCGAAGGCCCACAAGCTTGCCGCGAAGCAGCGCTTGCTGGAAAAGTAACTGAACTTTTTCTCACACAAGAAGCGCTAGATCGTTACCCAGAAATTGTGGCAACTGTTGAAAACTCTGGCGCCGAAATAACTTTATGCAATTCAACTGTGATCGAACAATTCAGTAGCACTGTTACCCCGCAAGGCATGACAGCAATTGTTCGCATGTGGGATCAAAATCCAGATGCAATTTTTCAAGCGAGTGCAAAACTTGTTGTTGCATTAACCTCTGTGCGCGACCCTGGAAATGCTGGTTCGGTAATTCGAGTAGCGGATGCTGCTGGCGCAGCTGGCGTAATCATGTCCAATGATTCAGTGGATTTATTTAATCCAAAAGTTGTTCGGGCATCTGTTGGCTCACTTTTTCATCTGCCAATTGCTATTGGCCAAGAATTATCCGAAACGATCGCTGCAGCTCGCGCGAATGGAATGCAAGTTCTCGCTGCTGATGCTGGTGGAGTTTCGCTATATGGCGGCGCTGACTTAACTAAGCCAACACTGTGGATATTCGGAAATGAGGCTTGGGGAATTCCAAAAGAAGTTCTCGAACTTGTCGATCAAGTTGTCAGTATTCCAATTTATGGTCAGGCCGAATCCTTAAATCTTGCAACTGCAAGTGCGCTTTGCCTTTACGCTTCAGCAACTGCGCAGCGCTCTTAGCAACTCCTTCAATGCGCGAGAAGTTCTGCCTCCAAGTAGACTCATTGAGTAAATCATTGCTTAGGGAGTCACGAAGTTGTCTGACAAAAATGTTCGAGTTGGCCTGTTGGCGTATGGCGCAATTGGCGATGAACACAATAGGGCAGTACTCGCAACACCTGGAATGGTGCTAACTGCAGTCTGTGACACTAATCCTGAGCGTCTAACAGCAGCACTTGAAATCGCGCCCGATGCAAAAACTTTCCCCGATGCCACGCAAATGCTCGACTCAGGCTTAATTGATCTAGTCGTTGTCTCAACGCCGCCGAACAGTCACTATGACTGGGCAAAGGCTGCGCTGACTCGTGGCATCAATGTTGTGCTGGAAAAACCAATGGCATTAACAGCCGATCAATGTGATGAACTAATGGCGCTGGCAGCAAGTTCTGAACTCTTGCTTGTGGTTTACCAAAACCGTCGTTACGACGCTGACTTTGTCACAATCAAATCCTTAATTGAAGCTGGCGAGATTGGTGAAGTGTTTCATTACGAAAGTTTCGTCGGTGGATATTCAAAGCCATGCTCGTACTGGCATTCCGATGTTGCAGTTTCTGGCGGCGCAATTTTTGACTGGGGCTCACACTTCATTGATCAGATTTTGGCCGTCATGCCTTCCACAGTTCAAAACGTCAGTGGGCTAAACCAAAAGCGGGTTTGGGATCACGTAACAAATGCTGATCACGCCCAAGTAACCATCACATTTACTGATGGTGTCCAGGCAATATTTACTAACTCCGATCTTGCTGCTGCTCGTAAGCCAAAGTACTTTGTACTTGGCACCAAGGGCGCAATCGTTGGCAACTGGGATCCAGCTGCGGGCGACTCAGTTGCAGATCTGCCGGCCATTCTTACTGTGAGTAATGCAGAAGGCGTAAGCCGCGTTGCTCCGCACTTAAATGTTGAACCGTTCTCGTTTCACGCTTCACTTGTGAATTACTTAAACAATGCAACACCAATGACGGTCACTGCAACGCAATCTCGCGATGTTGTTGCCATCATGCAAGCCGCCGAGGAATCTGCGCTAAAAAATGGAATTCCAGTGACGCCGGTACTATTACGCGCATGAGCATTCGCTGGGGCTTTCTTGGTGCGAGCTGGGTAGCAAAGACTGCTTTAGTTCCCGCCGTTAAGAATGCAACCAACGCAACTTTGCTAGCCGTAGCTAGCCGCGACCCAAAACGCTCGGCTGCTTTTGAACCAACGACTGTTCATAATTCCTATGACGAACTATTAGCTGACCCAAATGTTGATGCGGTTTACATTTCCCTTGCTAATCATTTGCATTGCGAATGGGCAATCAAGGCCTTAAATTCTGGCAAGCACGTGTTGTGTGAAAAGCCGCTAGCAACAACAAGCGCCGAAGCGCGATTAATGGCTGCAGCAGCAGATGCAAATGATCGAATCCTTGTTGAGGCAGTTTGGACGCGTTGGCATCCCCGCTTTGTTCGCATGGTTGAACTCGTGCACGCTGGCGACTTAGGGGAGTTGAGCTCAATCGAGTCCGCTTTCACATTTCCAGCCGAGTTCGTAACTAACTCAGAAATAGAAAACTACCGAAATACTCCAGAGTTTGGTGGTGGCAGCTTGCTAGATGTTGGGCCTTATCAAGTTCACACTTGGTTGGCGCTCGCTGGAATCTCAGCGCAACTATCAATTACGAAACTTGTTCGAAATGTTGGCCCAACTGGAATTGATTTAACAACAACTGTGACTGGCCAACTTCGAGCAGCAGTAGTAACTGCGCTTGCCTCATTCGAACAACCTGAGCAGCAGCGCTTAATCGTCACGGGATCGGAGCAGTCCATGGAATGCATCGGCAGTGAAGCATTTACCTCTTGGAAATCCGCAAGCTCGCTTCGCATCGGTGATCTCCAAGAGGACTTCGCGCCCATTGATCCCTTCCAAGTCATGATCCAAGATTTCGGCTCCCGCATTGCTGGCGATGCCGGCTGGCTGCCAAAACTTTCGCAATCAATTCGGGTTATGGAAATCTTGGATCAAATCAGGTTGGCGCCCCCAGGCGCATAACTCAGCGCGATCACGGGCCTAGTAATTTCCCTCGTACTTTGCCTGCCACCACTTCGCCTGCTACCGCCTTGCGCTCAACGTTGCCAAGGCTTTTAGCCGATAAGATCAACGAGTGAGCGCGCCAAATAAGTCCTTTGACCCAGTAGAAGTCACTACCTTGTCCGTTGAAGCACTGGCTGGGTTCGTCAAAGACGCCATTTCCGCAATTTCAGGCGCTGCAACTTTGGATGAACTAAAAGAAGTTCGCTTAGCTCACACCGGGGATCGCTCACCGTTATCACTTGCAAATCGCGAGATTGGCGCTTTGCCACCTGCTGCAAAAGCCGAAGCGGGCAAGCGCATGGGAATTTCTCGCGGTGAAGTTAGCGCTGCTTTAATTAAGCGCTCCGAAGAACTTGAACTACTACGCGACGCAGTATTACTAAAAGAAGAAGCCGTAGACGTTACAACTGCAACTGGAGTTCGCGCACAAGGCGCCCGACATCCACTAACCACAATTCAAGAACAAATTACTGACGTCTTCCTCGCACTTGGTTATGAATTAGCCGAAGGACCCGAAGTTGAATCCGAATGGCTCAATTTCGATGCGTTAAACATTTCTCCAGATCATCCCGCGCGCACTATGCAGGACACATTCTTTATCGGCACCGAAGACTCTGGCATCGTGCTTCGCACTCACACTTCGCCAGTTCAGATCCGTTCCATGCTGACTCGCGAACTTCCGATCTATGTAATTTGCCCAGGCCGCGTGTTCCGCACTGATGAACTTGATTCCACACACTCACCTGTGTTCCATCAAGTCGAAGGCCTTGTCATCGACAAAGGCATCACTATGGCTGACCTCAAAGGAACGCTAAATCACTTTGCCCAAGCAATGTTTGGTGAAGGCATTGTGACCAGGCTTCGCCCGTCTTACTTTCCATTCACTGAGCCTTCAGCTGAAGTAGATCTGCAGTGCTTCGT
>JBDNJO010000035.1:0-4555 GCA_041687715.1 Candidatus Nanopelagicales bacterium | reverse complement strand
TCTCTGGCGCACTGACCTTTAAGAAACCAGGTGATTGCTGGGTGCAAGGCACGGTACAACAAGGTAATCGCTATAACTCAGCAAGTAACAAAATTAGGATCACGGTAACTAAGCGAGAGCAGACACTGTCATTCAATGATAAAACTGTTGTCATTTCAAATGGCCTTAATACCCCGATGTCAGTTGTCACTGATGCCACGACAAACGCTGTGGGCGTGGTCCCAACGTACCGAGTAGAAATTCTGGCTAATACCGCAAGTTGCACGGTGGACGCTGTTTCTGGCTTAGTTACTTTCACTCAGGCTGGCGAGTGCACCATAACAGCGGAGGTTGCAGGTAATAACTTTTGGAATGCTAGGTCGGTAAGCAAGAAACTAAATGTTGCTGCAGCTCAACTAAAGTCACCGTCGCCAACACCATCTGCATCTCCAACGACCGTACCTACATCCCCAACGACCGTACCTAGGAACACGCGACCCACTCCAAAGCCGTCAACACCAAAACCTATAGTTACCGCGCCGTCCCAAACCCCATCTTTGAATGCGACGCCGATACCTAAAGCAAATCTGCCTATTCCGACAGCGAGTTCGCCAGTTATATCTTCGCAAGACACCATAGATCTAGGTGGTGGAGTTCAAAAATCTAGTGGCAATAGTGGGACGTCCAGCGTGAGCGATAAATCTGCTGGCCAACGAACTATCGGTAAATTTGCCGATGAAAAAATGATTGGATTTGCGCCAAGTGCAGGAATTCGAATTGAAGTTATTGGAGCCCGCACCACAGGTCAATTCGTTGTCGTGCCTGGTACAACGGCTGATCCTATAGCGGTAGCAGCGGCTTTGGAAGAGTCCAAGAACCGCACGGCTACTAATTTTGCCAGCATCACAAGAGCTCAATCAGTAGCAACCCCCAGCAATGACAAAATAATTGGTGGTAAGCCGTCATTGGACGCAATTGAAATTTTTGCATCCTCTGGTTTAAAAGAACCGATCACCGTAGGAGATTTAAATTTAAAACCAAGCTCTAAGTGGTTAAAAATTAATGTCTCTGTGGATACGTACAGGCCAGGAACTATCGTGTACCTCGCCGTTACGACACAACCAGTTATTTTTGGCGCAGCAATTGTCGATAAATCAGGAAAGGCAAACTTCTCTGGCTTCTTACCTATTGATCTGCTTGAATCAGGCGGTCACAACATTCGCATAGTTGGGGTGCGCCTACTTGACGGAATCTCAAGTGATGAAAACGGCGGAATTAGAGTGATGGATTCTACCCTCTTGGAAATCCAGCGCTTTGATCAAGGAACTGAATCCACTGTCAAAATGTATGGTGCAAATACAACTGATGGTTCTCATCTTGCAATAAGAGTTATTCCCATTCTTAAAATAGTTCCGTGGTGGACGATTTGGCTCGCTGCTGGTTCATTACTCTTTCTCATCGTCGCACTGTGGACCAGAAAAGTGACAACAAAAAATCAAAAAAGAATTGCTTCTCTCTTGATGGTTGCCTCGACAATTCCAGCACTTGTGCTGGGTTGGACAACTGCAAGTTACGGCATCATGGGCCTTGGCGGCTTGTTTTTAATCTTTGATCTACTCGTAGTTCGATTTCTGTCATTCTCTAAATCTAAAGCCAAGCCGACAAATATAGTTGACTCGACCGTGGGTGCCTAGCCTTCGCGGATTGGCAATAACTACCTAGTTTTCGGTATTCTTACGTAGTTGTCGTCAGGCGACATGGCAGATTGCCCGAGCGGCCAATGGGAGCGGACTGTAAATCCGTCGCGCAAGCTACGAAGGTTCGAATCCTTCATCTGCCACTAGAAGGCGCTGGATCCGACGGGATCTAGCGCCTTCTTTTACGTTGCTTTCCAAGCGATTTTAAATAGCGCACTTGGAATAGTTTTATTAAGTAATTTAAGAGCGTATGGTGAAAAGTAAGGCATACATTAGGTGAGACTTACTTTTTACTAAGGAAAGGGTGCTCATTATGGAATTTATTCTCTGGATCTTATCCATCGTGCTCATAGTAAGCGGAATATTGCGAATTGTTAAGGGCGAAGTTTTGTTAGGAATTGTTTTTATCATTGTTGGGCTACTTGTTGGCCCAGGCGGTACCAGCGTCTTTAGGTAATTACCATCAAGTAGTCCCGGTTTTGAGATCTAACTTCAGCACAGTTTGCAATAAAACCTGAGCGCCATTTGTTGACCACACTTGAGTTATGTCCTCATCCTCAGCGTGACTTATGCCCTTATCGCAAGGAATGAAGATCATGGCTGTTGGCATAACAGCGGCCAGTTGACACGCATCATGGCCAGCGCCAGAAAGCATTTGCTTTCCTTTGAGGTTAGTTGCTGTCACTGCCTGCCTCACGATTTCAATTAGATCTGGTGTGAAATTGATCGTCGCAGAATCTAGTTCCTGCTTAATCTCAACCTCAACTAATGATGATTTCTTGATTTCGCTAATTGCGGCGTGAAGTTTTGTTGTCATTACATCAAGCACTGCGCCTTCTGGGTGACGAAATTCGACCATTAGTTCAACATGTCCAGGAATAACATTTGGCGAGTTAGGCGAAACTACCAAGTGCCCAACTGTTGCCCGTCCTAAGTTTGGTTCCTCGAGTCCGATTTGCTGCACAGCTTTTACTAACGCTGACGCGGCGACAAGGGCATCTCGCCGAATTTCCATTGGGTAAGTGCCAGTGTGACCTGATTGACCAGTGAAATTAACGCGGAACCAGCGCATACCTTGCACCGCGGTCACGATTCCAATGTCTAGATTTTCATCTTGGAGAATTGGTCCCTGTTCGATATGGATTTCGAGATATGCGACATGTTCAGTTGGCTTAACAACATCAGTACCTGCATAGCCAATTGCAGCCAGCGAATCACCAAGTTTTTCACCTTCAGTATCAACGCGGCTCAGAAGTTCAGCGGCAGAAAACTTTCCAGCAAAATATGCAGCGCCCATCATGGCTGGCGCAAAGCGGGCGCCTTCTTCATTAGTCCACACTGCGAGTTCTATTGGGTGAGACGTTTGGGTATTTGAAGAATGAAGCGCGCGCAGTACTTCGAGTCCTGCCATCACGCCGTAAATACCGTCGTACTTACCGCCAAAAGGCTGCGAATCTAAATGCGATCCAACCAAGATCGCTTTAGCTGTCGCATCATTTCCAGCTCGGCGCATAAAAGTATTGCCAAGTGCGTCGATGCGAACGGTGCAACCTATTTCTTTAGCTGCAGCAACTACATAATCTCGGGCTTGACCATCAGATTCGGATGCAGCGAGGCGATTTAGGCCGCCTGCAGGTGTCGCTCCAAAAACAGATATCTCTGTTAACGATTTCCAAATTCGATCTGAGTCAATGTTTAGTGAATCAAGTTTCTTGTCAGTCATGCCTAGGACTTGCGTACGTAATGGAAGTCGCAATGGGAATCGCCACCCATGATGGTTTTAGTGCGAGTGATTTCGATACTTGGGTCGTACCCAACTATGAATTCAAAGTCTCTTGTGCAGGAAAGAAGATTTCCAATTTCAGCAAGACCCATTTCTTGGTACATCTCGGCATAAGCGCAACGCGTTACTTCATAGGTGTAGACCTCTTCAGATTCTTCAATCACCGTAGTGACTAATGCATCGTCTTGTTTCCATAAATCTTGGATCGCGATAAAAGTGAGTAGATTCGCGCCATTGGGTTCGGATGCTGCAAAACGAGCACCAGCTTTTTGGGCGTCTGCAGTGATTGCTTCGCGGATAATGTCAGAGGCGCGCTCTTGTCCAAGTTCGCGCTTCATGATCTGGTAAATCGGGTCAATGATGTTGGCTTCGATCCGGCGCCGCTGCAAAATACCTAGTTGGTCATCTTGCGCTTGGGCTTTCACGCTTGAATTGTCACCCGATGTTGCCATGATTTTTCTCCCAATTTCCAGAGGTTTTCTCAATCGTAGTAGCCACACGGAAAATGGCTGTGCCAAAGGGTTGCAGAAAATCGCTCCAGGGGATGTTTTTGCTCAATTTCCCTGCAATGGCAGGTATTCGGTACGCTAGCGGAGCGCAGAAATGTGTGTCTGTAAGAAAAGACTGGCCCCCTTGGCACAGTGGTAGCGCACTTCCTTGGTAAGGAAGAGGTCGTCAGTTCGATTCTGACAGGGGGCTCTAATGCCGTGTTAACGCACGGTTTTAAGCCGGGGTAGCTCAGCTTGGTAGAGCAAGCGGCTCATAATCGCTGTGTCGCCGGTTCAAGTCCGGCCCTCGGTACTAAAAAGGCAAGACCAGATACACACCATGTGTATCTGCTCAAACGAAAGGCAAGAACATGGCACGTAACGATGTTCGTCCAAAGATCACTTTGGCATGCGAAGACTGCAAAGAGCGCAACTACATCTCGCGTAAGAATCGTCGTAACGATCCTGATCGCCTAGAGATCAAGAAGCATTGCCCACGTTGCAACAAGCACACCACCCATAAAGAAACACGTTAATTAACATTCGTTAACTGTTAAGGGGAATCCCATGGGAATGAACCACGACATGATCGGTCATGTCTATCCACG
>JBDNJO010000034.1:0-52866 GCA_041687715.1 Candidatus Nanopelagicales bacterium | reverse complement strand
TTAGAACCTTTTAGTCGGGTTGATCTCTTGGTATTTGCAGGAAAGAATCTCGACATAATCACGCAAGCTGAATCTTTGAATGCATATGGTCAAGAACTTGCATTGGATTATTCGTTATGGACAGCTGGGCAAACCATGCTTGAGACAGCTGATCGGTTGTCGCCTGAAGAAGCAGTATCAGCGGAGTCGCAGTACTTATTGCTAGTTGGCGCATTGCGCACCCTAATTAGTGGTGAGCATGCCGCCGCATTAGTCCTCGACGCGTACTTGCTTAGATCACTTTCGATGGCTGGATATTCACCGTCACTTGAAGCATGTATAACTTGTGGCACTGCGGGAGTTCAGCCGTTCTTTCATGTCGCGACCGGGGGAGTGCTTTGTGTTGCTCATCGCGTTCCAGGAAGTGTTGCACCTCGCGCCGAATCTATATTGCTAATGCAAGCATTACTTTCGGGTGATTGGGAGCAGGCAGACAGTTCATTGCCTCGAGATCGAAATGAAGTATCGGGTATTGTCGCGGCTTATGTGCAGTGGCACCTAGAACGAGGTCTTCGCTCCTTATCTTTAGTAGACCGTCAGATAGTTGATCAGCAAACAACCTGAACATGGCAGACTTAGATCGTGCCAATCGAACCACCACCACATGCAACTGGGATAAGGCCGCCCAAGATTGCAACGGAGCTAATTCCAAATCACATCGCAGTTGTTATGGATGGCAATGGCAGATGGGCTAAAGAGCGCGGCTTACCTCGCACTTCTGGTCACGAAGCTGGCGAAGCCAGTTTGATGGATTGCATTTATGGCTCGCTAGAACTTGGAGTTTCATGGCTTTCGGCATATGCATTTTCCACCGAAAACTGGCGACGGTCCCCAGAAGAAGTTCGTTTCCTAATGAACTTTAATCGCGATGTAATCCGCCGTCGGCGCGATGAAATGAATGACATGGGTGTTCGCATTCGCTGGGCAGGTCGGCGACCAAAACTTTGGCGATCCGTAATTGAAGAACTTGAAGCGTGTGAGCGATTAACAGCCAAGAATTCAAAGTTAACTGTGACCATGTGTGTCAATTACGGGGGAAGAGCTGAGATCGTAGATGCAGTTTCTATGATTGCAAGTGAAGTAGTTGCAGGAAAAATTGATCCTAAGAAAGTTACTGAAAAAACCATCAAGAAATTTCTAGATGAACCAGACATGCCAGATGTTGATCTGTTTGTTCGGTCAAGTGGCGAACAACGCTTGAGTAATTTTTTGCTTTGGCAAAGTGCGTACGCAGAATTCGTATTTCTTCCAACGCTTTGGCCAGACTTTGACCGTCGCCACTTGTGGCATGCCTGCGAAATTTATGCCTCACGGGATCGCCGCTATGGCGGCGCTGCGCCAAACCCACTTCCAACTGACTAATTTTAATTTTTGGCCAGCGCCACGGCGACTATCACTTGGTGCTTAGCATTAGTTCGTGTCACTCTCGGGTGAATTAGGTAAATTCCCAAGAATCCATGCTTGAATTAGGCAATGAGCAAGAAAAACAATCCTAAAAAGCCAATTCCTACCGTTCCTGTAGTTACGCACTCACTTTTGCGCAAGAAGATTACCAATGTAAGTGCACCGGTTCTGCTTCGAATTCATTCCTTGCCACGCTTTGTAGTTCCCGCACTGATGGCAATTTTTATGGTGCTAGGGCTATTTCTGCAGCCACCACTTTCTGGAATAGCACTTGCTATTGTTAGTACTTTTGTTGGTTGGTTGATGTATTTATCTTGGCCACTGCTTGATCCTCGTTCCAAAGTTATTCGGTTCACAGTTTTATTAATCTTGGCCGCAGCCACCTCGGTAAGTTTCATTTCATAGCAGATGCTAGGAACCTTTCACTCCCTGTGGACTTTTGAAGTTTTAGATATTTCAAATTGGAATGCAAATGCGCGCGCTGCGCTAAACATCCTGCAAAAACAATCAGGTTTTATTTCAGCCACCATTTTGCATAGCGCAGATGAACCACAGCGTTATTTAGTCCAGTCAGACTGGAAAGACGTGGGTTCTTATCGTCGCGCCATGGGGTCAATGGATTCCAAGATTGGTGTTTGGCCATTCTTAGCCGACATGAAAGATGATGTAACAGCATTTGAAAAGCTTTTTAGCATGACTGCCGATATCACGATGGAATTTGAATCGAGCGTAGATGAATAATTTTGATTTCCTAGATCGCGCAGACGCAGGACGTCAGATGTACGAAAATTTCGGGGAAAAGATTTTGGGATGTGATCTCATCGTTGTTGTGCAACCAGCAGCAAGTGAGATTGCCTTTGCTTTTGCTTCGGCAACGACAATACCTATGCGCGATCTCGTAATTTCCAGAACGGCAGCTGGAGTTGTAATACCGCGCATTACGCAAGTAGCGGATCTTCGGATCGCTGTTATTGATGATGGCGTAGAAACCGGAACAACGGCACTGGCAATTGGAGCAATGTTAAAAGCAGAAGGTGCATCTTCGGCTGCGCTCATGGTTCCGGTTTGCCCACGCTCTCTTATCCCGCAATTACTGCAGGTTTATGATGCGATAGATTTCGTGGTTTCACCACCCGCACCTAGTTCGCTCACTCAACATTACGAGGTTTACGAGTAGGGCTTAGTTAGCCAGCTGCAAGTGCTTGAATTCCCTCAGGAGTGATTGAAAAATTATAAGTTATGGTTCCAAGCAATTCCTCATCGGCGATTATGGAGGCAGTTGCAATTCGTCCATCGGCATCGAGGGTGTAAGTCGTTACATATTTAATTAAATCGATGGTGTTTGTGATGATAAATTCACCCTGGCTGCCAGTAATTACTGAACCTTGATCTAAGCCCCCAGCAATCAACCCATCGAGTTCAGCAAGTAGACGAGCTGGCATCATGGAGTTTTTATCAACTGGGTAATTGGCATCTTCCAAGACATCAAGAAAAACAAATCTTTTTGATTGTGGATCCTGGACAAGCACTTGCACTAACTCGACGCTTGCGTCGTACCAAAGTTCGGTCAAGCCAAGAGTTTCTGCGGCGCTATTTGAAGCTTCCAAGGCAGTTCGATATGCAGATTCGGCCTGCGCTTCAATTAAATTTGTGACAGCTCCTGAATCAACTGATTGCGAAGTTGCTGGTGCTGGCGCTGAACTTTCTGGCGCAGCATCAGTTTTGGAGCAGCCAGCCACCGCTAAAACGCAGAGCAGTGCAATGGATACTTTGTTAATTGGCCACGCTTGCATGAGTTGTTGCTTCCTAATATTTGGGTGCTGACATCGTAACTGCCTGCACCAAGGATGTCGTAATTCCTCGATAGAATAGGGTTTCACGTTCACCGGCAACCAGTCGGATGGCCTAATCGAATGTTGAGTTTTATGGATCGCGTAGACGCTGTAGTTAATCTTTCAAAACGTCGGGGCT
This sequence comes from Candidatus Nanopelagicales bacterium, assembly GCA_041687715.1. Taxonomy (GTDB): domain Bacteria; phylum Actinomycetota; class Actinomycetes; order S36-B12; family UBA5976; genus UBA5976. Next base: position 49,452 of record JBDNJO010000034.1, on the reverse strand, counting down.
TTGTTTTCCCAAGCAGTGAAATATATGGTGGCTCCCGCTCCGCCTGGGATTACGGACCACTTGGTGTTGAACTAAAAGAGAATGTTCGCCGGCAGTGGTGGAAATCTGTAGTCCAAGCGCGCGAAGATGTCGTTGGAATTGATTCAGCGGTAATCTTGGCTCCGCAAGTCTGGGCAGCATCAGGTCACTTGGCAACATTTACTGATCCACTAACTGAGTGCACCTCATGTCATAAAAGATTCCGGGAAGATCACTTGCTGGAAGAATTCGAAGAGCGCAAAGGCCGAGCTCCTGAAGGTGGACTTGCTGGCGTACCTTGCCCAAATTGTGGAACAAAAGGTGAATTCACGGAACCAAAAATGTTTAATGGCATGTTGTCAACGAATCTTGGACCCGTCATTGATGAAAACTCGTTGCATTACTTACGCCCGGAAACCGCACAAGGTATTTTTACAAACTATGCAAATGTTGCAGCATCCTCACGCAAGAAGCCACCATTTGGAATTGGCCAGACTGGAAAGTCATTTCGTAATGAAATAACCCCAGGTAACTTCATTTTCCGCACTCGGGAATTTGAGCAGATGGAAATGGAATTCTTTGTCCCACCTGGAACGGATGAGCAGTGGCACGAATATTGGCTAGAAGAGCGCTGGAATTGGTATCTAGATCTTGGATTATCAGTTGATAACCTGCGCCGCTTTGAACATCCCAAAGAAAAGCTTTCGCATTACTCCAAGCGCACTACCGACATTGAATATCGTTTTCAATTTGGTGGTAGTGAATTTGCTGAACTCGAAGGAATTGCGAACCGCACAGATTTCGATCTAAAGGCTCACATGGAAGCCTCTGGAAAAGATTTGTCATTCTTTGATCAGGAGACTGGCGAGAAGTATGTGCCGTACGTAATTGAGCCCGCCGCTGGATTAACTCGCGCTGTATTGGCGTTCATGCTTGAGGCTTACGACGAAGATGAAGCGCCAAACACTAAAGGCGGCGTTGATAAGCGAGTGGTGATGCGTTTTGATAAGCGCTTAGCCCCGGTCAAGGCTGCGATCTTGCCGCTTTCGCGCAACGCCGATTTGAGCCCGAAAGCTCGCGACTTAGCAACTGAGCTTCGCAAAAATTGGAACATTGAATTCGATGATGCTGGCGCAATTGGCCGACGCTACCGCCGCCAAGATGAAATCGGAACTCCATATTGCATCACAGTTGACTTTGAGACTCTCGAGGACAACGCCATCACAATTCGTGATCGCGACACCATGGAGCAAGAGCGAGTTGGCCTAGATTCCGTTGTCTCTTGGTTAGGCCAACGCCTCGTAGGCTGCTGATGTATGCCGATCTATTAGCAACTGATCCAGTCATCGAACTTGCTCCGATGGCTGGCGTCACTAATCGCGCATTTCGGCGAGTCTGTCGCGAAGCATCCACAGAAATTCGAAATGCTGCTGGTCAAGTCGACAATGACAACACGATCTACGTTGCGGAAATGACAACATCACAAGCACTTTTGTTACGACATCCGGAGACTTTAGATCTAGTAACTTTCGACGGGGATGAAAAAGTTAGAAGTGCACAGCTGTATGGAGTGGACCCAGATGTAGTTGGCGCCGCAGTCCGCATGCTTGTTGACGAAGACATGGCAGACCACGTTGATTTAAATTTTGGTTGTCCAGTTCCTAAGGTAACTCGCAAAGGCGGCGGAAGTGCGCTGCCGTGGAAGCGAGATTTATTCTCCAGCATTGTAAATTCTGCTGTGTCTAATGCGCAAGGCAAAGTTCCTGTGACGGTAAAGATGCGAATTGGAATTGACCAAGATCACATTACTTATTTGGATGCTGGACGGATTGCTTCGCAAGCGGGTATCACTTGGGTTGCTTTGCATGGACGAACTGCTGCGCAGTATTACGGCGGTAAAGCAGATTGGGATGCAATCGCTCGATTAGTAGGACACATTCCAAACACTCCGGTTCTTGGTAATGGCGACATTTGGAGCGCGCAAGATGCGCAGCGAATGCTGGATCAAACTGGTGCGCGTGGCGTTGTGATTGGGCGTGGCTGCTTAGGTCGACCTTGGTTATTCGGGCAAATTCGAGCATCGTTTGCAGGCGAACCAGTTCCAGCAGAACCCAAAGCTGGTGTGATTTTAAATTTAATGCGTCGCCATGCGCAGTTATTAGTTGAAATGCATGGTGATGAGTTCCGCGGTTGTCAGGAAATGCGTAAACACATGGCTTGGTATTTAAAGGGTGTGATTGCTGGCAGCGAAACCAGGGGAGCGCTGTCTTTGATATCTAGTCTGGAACAACTGGAATCTCTGTTGTCCAAAATTGACCCTGATCAAATACTTGATGAAGAACTTGCTCAGTTGCCACGTGGTCGTACTACGCCAGATCGCAAAGTAAATCTGCCTGATGGTTGGCTGAATTCACAATTCATTTCTAAGACTGAACAAGAAACAGTTCGTGAAGCTGAGCTACTAGTTAGCGGTGGCTAAATGTTAGGCGAGTACTTAGCAACGGACACCCAGCGTTGGGTTAATGAACCAAACAAGAGTGTAGAGCGAACTGAATTTGCTCGTGATCGTGCTCGAGTTATGCATAGTTCTGCGCTTCGCCGGTTAGGCGTCAAAACCCAAGTCATGGAAGCTGGGCAAGAAGATTTTCCGCGTACTCGATTAACGCATTCACTCGAGGTGGCACAAGTTGGTAGAGAGTTGGGCTCAGCTCTTGGCTGTGACCCTGACCTAGTTGATACCGCTTGTCTTTCGCATGATTTAGGTCATCCACCTTTTGGCCACAATGGAGAGACGGCGCTAAATGAATTAGCAAAAGACATCGGTGGATTTGAAGGTAACGCCCAATCATTTCGATTGCTAACCAGGCTTGAACCAAAAGCGTTTGACGTCGCAGCTGGCCCGCGCGCAGGTCAATCAATTGGTTTGAATCTCACGCGCGCAGCACTTGATGCAGCGTCAAAATATCCGTGGACTAAACGTGATGGTCAAATTAAATTTGGTGTCTATGATGATGACGCCGATGTTTTTAATTGGGCAAGAAATGGTCGAACTGATGACACGACCTGCTTTGAGGCGCAAGTTATGGATTGGTCAGATGATGTTTCCTACAGCGTGCACGATATCGAAGATGCAGTTTTTGCCGGTCACGTAAACATTGATATCCTTAAGTCCAAAACCGGGCGAAGCGAAATCGTTGAAGTTGCGCAAATTTGGTACGGACACGAGTTCGCAACTGAATTACTAGATGAGGCCCTAATAAGAATTAGTTCGCTTCCTAGTTGGCCTAAATCCTTTGATGGAACCATGACGTCTCTCGCTTCCTTGAAAAACTTAACGAGCACTTTAATTGGCCGGTTTTGTTTGGCTGCCCAAAAAGCCACTCAGGCAAAGTTTGGTACCGAACCATTAACTCGATATTCAGCAAACCTTGAAGTTCCAGATGATGCCCGGTATGAAGTAACTGCGCTTAAAGCCTTGGCAGCGAGGTATGTAATGAACCGTGATGGCGCTGAGCAAATGTATGCCAGGCAGCGCCAACAAATCCATGACCTCGTTGGCACCATTTCCCTTGATCCAATGGCTGGGCTTGATCGCTTCCACAAGGAACTCTGGGTCAATGCAAATTCTTCACAAACTAAAGCCCGAGTTGTGATTGATCAGATTGCTGCGCTCACTGACGTCAGCCTTGTGCAATGGCACACCAGGTTGGGCACGTAAAGTAGCACCTGTGGCTGGGAAAATTCGCGAAGAGGACGTAGTTAGCGTTCGCGAGCGCTCCCGCATCGATGAAATTGTTCGGGAAACTGTAACCCTCAAAGCCGCTGGCGGCGGTAGCTACAAGGGCTTGTGCCCGTTTCATGATGAAAGATCGCCATCATTTCATGTGACTCCAAGCAAAGGGCTTTACCACTGCTTTTCCTGTGGGGAAGGTGGCGATGTAATTACGTTTGTTCGTAAAATCGATGCCTTAACTTTTACTGAAGCAGTTGAAAAACTTGCCGGCAAGTGCGGCATAGTTTTGCGCTACGAAGAAGGTGGCGGTTCATCAGCAGGTCAACAAGGTCAGCGATCTCGTTTAATCGAAGCCCACAAAGTAGCAGGAGCTTTCTATCGCACAGCGCTTCTAACTACCGATGCCGCGCATGCTCGTACTTTCTTAACTGAGCGCGGTTTTGATCAAGCATCATGGGATCACTTTGGAGTTGGTTACTCGCCTGCAGGTTGGGATGGCCTTCGTAACGAACTTCGAGGTAAAGGTTTTACTGAAGAAGAAATGATCGCAGCAGGACTTGCGGTTTCTGGGCAACGCGGCGCTTATGACAGATTTCGTGATCGCGCAATGTGGCCGATCCGAGATTCCAGCGGCGACACCATTGGTTTTGGCGCCAGAAAATTAACAGAGGCAGATCAAGGTCCAAAGTATTTAAATACACCTGAGACCCCGATTTATCGCAAATCCCAAGTTCTGTATGGAATTGATTTAGCCCGTCGTGACATGGCAAAGCAGCAGCAAGCCGTAGTCGTAGAGGGCTATACCGACGTGATGGCATGCCACTTAGCTGGAATCACAACTGCAGTGGCTACTTGTGGAACGGCATTTGGCCCAGATCACGTAAAAATGTTGCGCCGAATTTTGATGGATGATGATTCAAAGCACGCGGAAGTCGTTTTTACTTTTGATGGCGACGCCGCTGGGCGAAAAGCTGCGCTCAAGGCATTCAGTGAAGATCAAAAGTTTGTCGCCTCAACTTTCGTGGCAATTGAACCAACTGGATTAGATCCCTGTGACTTACGTTTAAAGCAAGGTGATGAAGCCGTCAAGGCTTTAGTTGCATCAAAGATTCCCTTGTTTGAATTTGTAATGCGCTCAACTGTAGAAGAATTTGATTTAGATACCGCTGAAGGCCGAGTAGCAAGTATGCGAGCAGTCGCGCCAATACTTGCTGGTATTAAAGACACGGCATTGCGTCCCGAATACATTCGCATGGTCGCAGGTTGGCTGGGCATGGATGATGCCACTATTCGTAATGAGATGAACGCGGCAGGAAAGAAATCAGCCCCTACGCAAACAAGAGCGCAAACAACGGCTTCCTCACAAGCAGCTCATGTCGAGCGAGAGGCACTTAAGTGTGTTTTGCAAACTCCGCATTTAGTAGGCAATTGGTTTGAATCACTTGAACCGAGTGTTTTTCTAGTTCCTGCAGCTTCAGCCGTTTATTCGGCATGCGCGCAAGCTGGCAATCCACTGGAATTTGATTCAGCACAAACTTGGATTGCAAAGGTTTTAGAACAAGCACCAGATGATGAGACTCGTTCCCACATCAGAGCCATGGCGATTGAGCCACTGCCTAATGATGAACCGGATGAGCGATACGTTCAAGCAGTTCTTGCACGAATCTTAGAAATGGATGCAGGTCGCCGCGTGGCCGAAATAAAAGCAGCACTTAGTCGAGCCGAAGATGGCACGGATGACGCCGATCAAGCACGGTTACTGGGCGACTTACTTTCACTTGAAAGTTACCGCCGTGATATGCGTAACTTTGCAGTTGGAGATAGCTAATGCCGTTGTTCGCAAAAGATGAAAAAGTTCCATTTGAACTAGCGGCGGCTATTCCAAAAGCGGATCGACTACTTGCTTGGGCGAATTATCGCGGTGGGGTAATTGCCGTAACTGATAAAAATCTAATTTGCACTGGGGAATCGAAGCCCTCTTTGACTCCTTGGTCCATTGCGCTGCAAGCTCGTTGGGATCCACCGACTCTTTCCTTGGTAACTCAGGTAGATAGTGATTCAACTGCAACGACTCAATCTTGGACAATAGATGAGCCCAGAAAAATACCAAGCGCAGTGCGTGATCGTGTTACGAGCACGGTAATAGTTGATCGGGTGTATGAATTACCAAATGCTGGCAGCGTTCGTTTTGTAGCCAGGCGTGATGGTAAAAATGTCACTTGGATCACGGTTGTTGATGATTTAACTGCCACGAAAAGCGCAGCCGGCGCGCGAGATGTTGCCCAGGCCCTTGGCGAACTCAAGTCTATTTTTGGTATCTAGGTCGTTTCGCCACAACGACTTCGTTTTGTTAGGATTGACCAGTTAATCCCCTGTAGCTCAATTGGCAGAGCACTCGACTGTTAATCGAGTGGTTATTGGTTCGAGTCCAATCGGGGGAGCACTTAATTTCCAGAGGTAATTTTCCTTCTGAAACTTACCAACTAGCGGTTGCGGTATTTCCAGAATTAGGCGCAGGGCGGCGCATAATTGCTGCTTTCAACGCATTGAAGTCGGCAAGGTGTTGACCGTAAATTTCGCCACTAGTGGTGAATGTCAAAATCTCATCGTTCCATCGCAGACCAGGCGATGTGATATTTGGAGTTCCAGAAATCACAATCTTTTGTCGCTTGTTTGCGTACATACCATCGATTGCAATGTACTTTTGGTGCGTGTACCAACGCGCGCCTGAGGAGTCTGCAGTCGGTTCTAACTTGGCGCGACCATCTGCTCTATCGAACGCTGTGATCTTGTAAGGAGTTGACGCACACATCTCAAGTGAGCCACCTGAGCTCTTAGACTTTGCGTTAAACCAGCAATAGCCGCCGCCCTTGTTAATTGTTGGAACGGCGCCTTGCAGTGAGCCAAACTTACAAACTGATGCTGTAACCATGCGGCCAGATGCTGCGTTGTAAACCAAGCCAGGGCCAGTTAGCTTTGAAGGCTTACCATTTTTCCCCTGCGGCAAAGTGGATAGACAATCGGCTGCGCCCCATGGACTTGGCTTACTTCCGTTTGGAATGAAATCCGTTTCGCCAGTTCTAGTGTTAAGCGCCTTGATGCGCTGATCTAAGTCTGTGTAAATAATTTTTACGTCACAGCCACCATTGCTGGACTTGGAATTAAACGCTTTACGCCACAATTCCATAGCTGGTGCATTTCGGGTAAACACAAACATGTTTACTGAAATTTGCGTGCGCTTAGTCTTGCCACCTTCTTTGTAGATGCACTTAACGTTTTGCAACATTTTTAGTACATCATCCGCGCCAGATTTAGGGTAGACGTAGTACGAAGTGGATTTACTTTCACTTTTCAGTTGCCTAAAGGCTGTAGCCTCGCCCGCGCCACGAGCAGAATTTGCTAAATCTGCGTAGTAGTCATTCATGGAATTAAATAACGTCGAGTCATCCACCACGATTGACGCATTATTAAATCCAACCCGCGCTTGTTCAAATGTTGGGTTCATCGACGAGATACCGACTATGTTCTTGGCAGAACCAGACTGAGTCACAAGGAAAAATTTGGAGTGAAGTGCAGGAAATTCGCCTTCAGACTCATCCGGGAAGACAGTTCCAGCCTTTGCAGGTGGTGTGAGGCAGCCAGAATTGCATGAAGAAATCCAGCTTCCTGGATTCGTTGAGGCATTCGCATTTGCTGCAGTAATGTTCGAGCCAAGTGTTGAGCGCAAGGTATTGACCGCAACATAGGAAGATGATGTTGGTCGAGTCGCGTGGCTGTTCACCAAAATACGAATATTTACGCCAGCAGCATATGCCTGCTGGATGTGTCCAACTAAATTCATGTCAGTAAATGAGAACCACGACATAGCAACAGTTTGTCCAGGCGCTGCACAATCGATCATGTCGATTAGGCGATTTGTAATAGCAAATCTGGAATTTGAAAGCTTGCCATCGCGAGCTGCGCCCGCTAGCGGATTGTTAAACACGGTTTCAGATTTGGCAGTAGCACCAGTACATACGCGTGGCCCAGAAACAACGACAGGTGCGGTATCAACTGGAGCAGGGGCAGGTGAATCAGTGGCAGGGGCACTCACGGTAAGCGGCACACTGACGGAATTTGAATCTTGGTACTCGTAGGAACTTTCACGTGGATCAACATATGTATAGGTTGCAATAATCTCGAGTGTGCTACTTCCTGCAGCGCCACTAGTTGAAACCGTCAAAACATCGCCAGCAATACTCGCCGTCAAAGCCGCGGGATTATTTCCGATTGAGTAAGTCGTCGATGTGGGCGAAGGTAACGCGATCGGCGATGGTGCAAACGACGGACTCGCCGTAGGAGTGCTTCCAGGTCGCTGAGTTGGGGTCACCGTAGGAACTGGATTTGGGGCAGCGTAAGAAGCGCAAAGGGTGAGTGCGGCTACAGAATAAGTTTTAACTTCGCCAGAATTTACTAATGTAATTGTGGTTGCACTGGGCGTAGTGCAGTCAGGTCCATTTGGGCCAGCCGAGATAGCTCTGGATGCAATGGACTTAGCTTGGGCCGTTGTTGGGAAAGTATCGATCATTAAGGTTGAGACCAACGCGAGCGCGGAAATCAAGGCAATGATGACACGTGGCCGGTAAGACATTGCACTCCAAATTTCGCACTTTAAAAAATTAAGTGATCCTATCGTAACTTAGGAAAATCGGACTATTTGCGCGAGGTTTAAGCAAACCCTAGGGATTGGCTACATTTTGGCCAGTGCTAGGTGGCGACATTTGTCCCATCCGCAAAAATCCAAATTCCAGATAACGCAACGTAAACTTGAGTAATGTCATGGAGAATTCGGTTACTTGCGGGACTAATCCTCATTAGTGTTTTGCCAGCATTTTTGGTTGTATCGGCCAAGCCAGCGCTGGCGTCTAATGCCACCGTCGCAAATAAGTACCTCTCTTGCACTTACCCAAAGGGCACGCCTGGAAAATATGTCCCAAATGCACTTTCCTGGAAGCAGCAGGGATTCACCCAAGAAGTCAGAGGAATCGACATCTCGGTTTGGCAGCATCCAAATAATAAACCCATTGATTTTGCCCGCCTCAAGTCTGAATACGGTGTGTCATTTGTAATCATTAAATCCTCAGACGGTGGGGTCCGAGGAAATGAAAATGCAAAGAAGTGGTTTCCAATTGATAGCGCTGCTGCAAAAGCTGAGGGACTAGTTGTTGGGGGTTACCATTACGCGCTGCCAGGAATTATGGATGGCAATACGGTTACGGACGCCAAGCTCCAAGCTCAGCGAGCTGCAGAACAAGTAAATGGCGCTCCGATCGGTGAACTACCGTTGACCCTTGATATCGAGGAACTGCCATGTGGCTGGACCGTAACTCGGTTAGCAACCTGGACGAGAGAATTTTTAATTGAGGCTGAAAGAATTACGGGACGGACGCCAATAATTTATGCAAATGGCAGCTTCGTTCAACGATTAGAAGATGCCGGTGCATCGGATTTGGCTGGCTATCCATTGTGGTTAGCAAAGTGGGGGCCAAAGCTTGGCACTGATCCTAAAGAAAATCGAATCTGGAAAAACGATTGGGCACTCTGGCAATTTACTGCGGATGGAAAAATCGACGCAGTTCCCTCAAGTTCCACTGACTTGAATGTTTTTAATGGAACTCCAGAAGAATTCCAAACCTTTATAAATAAGTAAGTTTTAACAACCGTTGAAACTGGTTAAGCAAATGCCGCTTCGAGAGCTACTTCTACCATTGCCTGGAAACCTGTCTCACGTTCTTCGGAAGAAGTTTTTTCATGAGTGCGGATCAAGTCGCTAACTGTGCAAATGGCCAAAGCGCGGCGACCATACCTTGCAGCAATTGTGTAAAGTCCACTGGCTTCCATTTCAATACCGAGTACGCCATGTGCTTCAAGTACATCGAAGGCGTTGCTATCGTCATAAAAAACATCCATTGAAGCGATTCCGCCAACATGGTAATTAATTCCATGCGCTTTAGCTGCATCAACAGCAGCCTTGAGTAAGTCGTAATTAGCGATAGGGGCAAAATCCAAGCCACCCATTGTGCGACGGTTTACACCCGAATCTGTTGATGCGCCCATGGCGATAATTACATCGCGTAATTTAGTTTTACCAATGCCGCCACAAGTTCCAATACGAATTGCTGTTTGGACATCGAAGTCTTTGAAAAGCTCAGTGACATAGATAGATATAGACGGAATACCCATCCCAGTTCCCTGAATCGAAATGCGATTGCCTTTGTAGGTGCCGGTGTAACCAAACATGTTGCGAACTGAGTTGTACTGCGTGACATTTTCCAACATGTTCTCAGCAACCCACTTTGCGCGCAGTGGATCTCCGGGAAGCAAAATTGTTTCAGCTATGTCGCCTTTATTGGCACCAATATGTACAGTCATACCCACCAATCTACTTGGCGGTTCTAATAAGGTTGCGTTAAGTCTCACTTTAGGAGTCATTCATGGCAGCCGACCAGGCAATATTTAATGCCAGGGTGAACACCCAAGATCCAGCTGCGCCTTTTGCCACCGCGATCGCATGGTCTGGCAATCACATCGTTGCCGTTGGAAGTGATGATCAAGTTCGCGAAGCTTGTGATGGCGCGACGCAGGTAACAGATGCGCACGGAGCTGCGATCACTCCAGGAATCGTTGACGGGCATCAGCATTTGTTTCATGGCGCAGAATTTGCACAAGGCCTTGATCTTGATCGCATTTCAAATTTGTCAGATTTGCGCGCTGCCATTTCCGCCGAACGTAAGCGGATTGGGCCTGACCAATGGCTTATGGGATTTGCGTTGGAATATTCAGCTATCGGTGGTCCGTACCATCACTCACTCTTGGATGACGCTGCTGGCGACGGTCCAATGTTTTTATACACTCTTGATGTCCACACCGGAATGGTAAATGCCCAAGCCATGAAGATCGCAGGATTAACAGGCCCAATGCGAGTGGCAGATAATTCTGTTGTTGTTGTTGATCAAGATGACAAGCCAACGGGTGAGCTACTAGAAATGGCCGCAATGCAAATCGTTTTGCAACATGTCCCAGTTGCGACTCGAAGTGAGCGAATGCAATGGTACGCCGAAGCTATTCGCCGCCAAAATGCACTTGGCATCACTGAAGTTCACTTGATGGATGGCAATGTTGAAACAGTTAGTGTGATGCGAGACCTTGAAGAGCAGGCAGAACTAAAATTACGAATTCTGTTGCACCACTTCGTCTATCCATACACGCCAATTGAAGAAGTCGAAGCGATGATGCAAACCCGTAATTTGAAAGGTTTGCGTTGGCAGGCAGATGGCGTGAAGTTCATGCTCGATGGCGTAATTGATACTGGAACTGCTTGGCTGGAGCAGCCAGATTCGCAAGGCGCCGGTACTGAGCCAATGTGGCCTGAACTCTCGTTATATCACCAGCGCGCACGGCAATTTCATGATGCAGGATTTCGAATTGCCACTCACGCAATTGGTGATCGCGCCGTACGTGAAGTTCTTGATGTCTATGAAGCTTTGCCAGGTGGATCCAATGGCCGCCATCGCGTTGAACACATTGAGACTTCACCCGATGACACAATTTCGCGATTTAAACCGCTGAAGGTAACGGCGTCCATGCAACCAGTTCACATGCGCTGGGTTGAGTATGACTTAAGCGACCCTTGGTCACAGCGACTTGATACTACGCAATGCAACCATGCTTGGCGCTCGGGCGACATCATGAGCACAGGCGCACTTGTAGTTCTTGGCTCAGATTGGCCAGTTGCACCTTTTGATCCTCGAATGGGATTCTTTGCGGCGCAAAAACGTAGAGCACATGATGTTTCATTTGATGAACCAATTGGTAAAACTCGTGCGTTAACAGGCGCAGAAACTTTGAGTGGCTATACCCGTAATGCAGCTCTTGCTGTTGGCGCGCAAGATGAGCGTGGGATGTTAAAGCCCGGGATGCAAGCCGATCTAGTTTTGTGGCAAGAAGACCCATCACTTGTTAACCCAAATGACGTGATCGGTTTACCGGTATTAAGAACTGTCGTTAGCGGCGAAACCGTTTTTCATGCGTAGTTTAAAATCCCCAGCTGTCATTTCAAATATTTCTTCTGGACCATCTTCTTCATCAATTTGTTGACCGACGTGCGTAAAACCAAATTTAGAAATGATTGCCATTGAAGGCAGATTACTTTCGCTAACTGTGTAGCGAAGAATTTCTACCCCAGGTTGAGCTACCACCCAACTCCACATACCAATCAACGCTTCGGTCCCATAGCCGTTGTTCCGACAGGCTTTTGAAATTCCAAATCCGATTTCGATCATGCCTAATTCATCAGGTGGGGAATGGAAACTTATCGAGCCAACTATTTCCTTTGTTTCGCGCAAGACAATCCAGCGCATGAACCAAATGTTTACCGTTGGGTCAGCTTTGACTTGTGGCACGCGCCAGCGCAAGGGACCGGAATGTTCATGGGCAAACTCATTATGAGGATTTGTGAAATTACGATCAGCCAGAAGCGATGGGTTATCTGGATCCTCGTGCAACATAACTAATTCAGGAATTGGGATGAGGTGCAAATCCAGCCTTGGAGTTACAAGCAATTCATCAGGGTTCAACATCAAGTTGAAGTTAGCAGAATTCTGCCAACGACTTAGAAAAAATACCTGCAAAGTAGCTCATTTCGGCAGAATATAGTTGATTTTTCCTGAAATGCGGTGAATAATTATGAATTATGCCTCATTTTCGAATTTCCGAAGCCGCTGCGCTACTAAACGTCAGCGATGACACGGTTCGTCGCTGGGTTGAATCTGGTCGATTGAAGTCATCGAGTGAGCAAGGACCGCAGGGCGTTGATGGTGCTTCACTTGCACAAGTAGCAGTTGAGCTGGCCAAGGAATTCCGAGACGAGCGCGGCTCGTCAGTTAGTGCTCGCAATCGAATCGTTGGAATTGTTACCCGCGTTGACATTGAAGGGCTAGCTGCTGTTATTGAAATCCAGTCTGGCCAAAACCACATCGTAAGCATGATTACTGCTGACGCTGCTCGCGCATTGGCACTGGAAGTTGGTAGCAAAGCAATTGCGAGTGTGAAATCAACTGACGTTGTAATCGAAAAAGGTTAGTAGCATTTCGTGTTAGCTAAAAAATTAGTTGCATTAACTATCTGCATTTTGACAATAACTGGCTGCTCCATTAAATCTGACAGCGCGATCCAAGCGGCTGAATCTAATTCTGAAACTGAAATCACCGTTTTTGCTGCCGCGAGCCTTACCCAAACTTTTACCGAAATTTCTAAGCAATTCGGAGTGGAAAATCCGGACATAAAAGTTACAATTTCATTTGCTGGTTCCGCCACACTTGCAGAGCAAATTAAACAGGGCGCTCCTGCGGATGTTTTTGCATCCGCTTCGCAGTCAGCAATGTCAAGTGTCGTGAAAGAGATTCCAAATCCAAAAACCTTTGCAAGTAATAGGGTCGTCATTGCTTACCCTGCGGCTAATCCAAAAAACATTATGGCGTCGTTAGATTTGAATAAAACCGATTTAGTTTGGATTCAATGCGATCATCAAGTTCCATGTGGCGCAGCTGCGGATAAGGCATTGGCAGTTGACGGAGTCACTGCGCAACCAAAGTCACTTGAGCCAGATGTGAATTCGGTATTGGCGAAATTATTAACTGGTGAAGTTGATGCCGCAATTGTTTACTTGACAGACGTTTTTGCAAATGCGAATTTAAGATCATTGGAATTTAGCAACAAGGAAAGCGCAGCAACTTCTTACTCAATTGGTACTTCGGATGCAGCAAGCGCTGCCGCTCAAGCTTTTGTAGCTTATGTACTTTCCCAATCAAGCCAGCAAATTTTAATCTCAGCAGGTTTTGATGCGCCATCAAGTTAAGCGAGCACAAACCAGTTCGAAACTAAACCCTGGCCTAGCGCTGTTGGCGTTGGTTGGTTTCTTCGTAATAGCGCTGCCAGTTCTTGCGCTATTAACCAGAGTCCCATGGAGTTCGTTTTTTGAAATTGCCATGTCAGAAAGTGTTTTGCTTGCGCTGGAAGTATCAGTTGTAACTTCAATAATTTCGGCAGTTATTTCCGTATTACTTGGGGTGCCACTTGCCTGGTACTTAGCGCGTGGCCCCCAGACAAAAACTAGGTGGATTCGCCCGATAGTTATTGCCCCGCTGGTCATGCCGCCCACAGTTTCTGGAATTGCATTGCTAACTCTCATGGGACGAAATGGCATGTTTGGAAAGTACATCTATGAAACAACGGGCTATTCAATGCCATTTACAACAACGGCAGTAATTGTTACAGGAGTCTTTGTCGGGATGCCATTTCTTGTCCTGGTGCTGGAGTCAGCATTTCGCCAGACACCAATTGAATTAGAAGAAGCCGCAGCAACACTTGGCGCGCCACCTACAAGAGTTTTTTGGCGGATCGCGCTGCCTCTTGCCAAGTCAGGATTGATCGCTGGCGCTGTGTTGGCTTGGGCTCGTGCGCTAGGAGAGTTCGGCGCAACATTGATGTTCGCAGGTTCACTGCCTGGTGTTACGCGGACTATGCCGATGGCGGTTTACTCGGCCATGGAATCTGATCAAGGCAGTGCCTTTGTAGTCAGTGCGATCTTGTTAGCTGTAGCAATTGTGGTTGTCTTTTTCTTGCGCTCAAATTTGATTAAAACTTTTTCCCGTTAAGTTTTAGACTTCTTGACTCAGTGCCCTAACGATTCGAACCCAGACGAAGTAGGAAGCCGTCAAAATGCAGGCGCCAGCAATCTCGAGCTCAGGGCGAATGGGGATGTAATCAGCAGGAGCAGTAATTGCCGAAACAATCCCAACGTTGTTCACTAAGGCAAAGCCGACCCAAGTCAGCCACCAAGTTAGCGTTTCGCGACCGACAAGTTCATTACTTTGCTCGGAGTTACGGAATTTGAGTAAATCTTCAATAAGTAACTTTGGAAACCAGAGTGAGACAACTGGAACAATCCAACCCCAAAAAATCCACGGCCGCTTTAGCCGCATAACGGCTGGATTAGTTTCAGTTGCAACTTTATAGAGACTGCTTAACCATTTGGTCGTAAAAAACCAAGCCGCAATCATGGCAATTGGAATCAACGAAGCCAATGAGTCATACGTTGTGAAAATTTTTGTGGGTTCAACGCCAGCCGCTAATTGATCGCGGTAACTCTGTGCCCCTGAAACAGAAGCTAAGGCAACTAGCCAAACTGCGCCCAGAAGAATCGTGCTAGACGTAATAGTGCGCTTACTTAGCGAAGCAACATCAGATGTTTTAGCCATACCGTAATTGTGCCTTATCGCTTTATAAAACTTGGCGCTGGCGATGGTTGTGCCTGATCCACCACTCGCAATCGGGAGACCAGTGCGTCATACACTTGGGGTATTCATCCGTGAAAGGTGTTAGCAAATGTCAGAACGTATCGAACCAACTATTACCGTCCTCTCAGGCAGCACCATTGCAGTGCCGCCAGCTGCACTCAAGCCAAACAGCATCGATGGCCAAATGGAATCTGTGCTCATGGCTTGGATCTCACCGGACGCCGCAATTGAAACTGGAATTTGGGAATGCTCACCAGGGACGTTTATTGTGCACCGCGACGGGTATGACGAAATTGCACAAATCTTAAGTGGTTCTGCAACCATCACGGGGGATGACGGCGTCGTTGTTGAATTGAAAGTAGATTCCACAATCGTTACACCCGAGGGTTGGCGTGGAACTTGGGTTGTGCACGAGCCAATCCGAAAAATGTTTGTTATTCGCAGATTCAATAAGTAGGTCATCTGCTAGACGACTGTGATTGGTGTTTTTTCCAATTACGAATGAGGAGGTAATTTTTCACATGAAAAAGTCTTTTATAGTTTCACTCCCGATAGCTGCACTCTCCCTAATGGGCTGCAGTAGCGTCTCATCCATTGCATCAAATGCGGCAGACACTACAGCTTGCTCTGCAATTTCTTCGTCTTTAACTGGACTAAGTGAGGCCTTTCAAGCCGGCTTAATTGACTCAAATCTTGTGGACCAGATTGCAGCGGTTTTAAATTCTGGGGGAGAAGGCTTGCTTTCACCAGAGTTAAGTCAAGATCTAAATGGAATCGTCGAAGTACTTCGACAATCTCCGGACGCGGCACAAAGCCAAGCCGACCTTAACGATTTAATCGCATCGACAACACAGCGTTGTTCGGATGTTGGCATTTCAATCGGACAGTGAACGACAAGCAAGTAATTAATCTAAGTTCAGAGGAGCGTAAATGAAGCCAGAAGATATCGTTGGTCCAGTCGAGGGAACTAAAGTTCCTCGATTTGCCGGTGAGTCAACTTTTGCGCGATTGCCGCGCATTGATCAAGTTTCTGATTACGATGTAGCAATTCTTGGTGCGCCATTTGATGGGGGAGTTTCATATCGCCCAGGTGCACGTTTTGGACCAATGGCAATTAGACAGGCATCGCGACATTTGCGTCCGGCATATCACCCAGATCTGCAGGTTGCGCCGTTTCGAACAATCCAAGCCGTAGATGCGGGCGACATTCCTTGCAACCCGTTTGATATCGATAGCGCACTAAAGCAAATCGATGATGGCGCAAGTGAACTGGTAAGTGATAGTCGCAAGTTAGTAACTCTTGGCGGGGATCACACAGTAACTCTTGGATTGCTTCGCGCATTAGTTAAAGTCCATGGTCCAATCGCGATGATTCACTTTGATTCGCACCTTGACACTTGGGATAGTTATTTCGGCGCCGACCGTACGCATGGAACTTTTATGCGCCGAGCATTTGAAGAAGGACTTCTGATTGAAGATAAGTCACTTCACATTGGTATCCGCGGACCGCTTTATGACCAACAAGACCTTATTAACGATAAGAAGTTTGGCTTTTCCACAGTTCGCGCAGCAGATTTTGATCGCATGGGTGTTGCTGAGGTTATTGGCCTAGCCCAAAAGCGGGTTGGTGACTGCCCAATGTACCTATCTATAGACATAGATGTGCTGGATCCAGCTTTTGCCCCGGGTACTGGAACCCCTGAGATGGGTGGATTTACTTCCCGTGAACTGCTGAACTTGGTCCGCGGAATGCCGCGCGAACAAATGATTGGCGCTGACATTGTGGAAGTTGCCCCTGCTTATGACCATGCAGAAATCACATCCCTTGCCGCAGCGACGCTGGCTTATGAAATCATGTCGTTAATGGCACTTAACGTCACTGAATAGGAGAGCCAACATGTCACTGACTTCACCTGATGAAATGTTGCGGGTAGATCCAGATCCGATTCGCCAAGCTCGAATTGATTTAGCGGCCGCGCATCGCCTTGCAGTTATGTATGGGTTTCACGAAGGTATCGACAATCACTTCACTTTGCTGGTCCCAGGTTATGACGATCGATTCTTTCTTGCCCCATTTGGTTTGCACTGGTCAGAAATGCAAGCAAGCGATTTTATGATCGTGGACTTGGATGGCACAGTTTACGAAGGCACCGGATTAGTTGAAGAGACTGCGTTCTTCATACACGCACCAATGCACGGCAGTGCTCGAAAATTACGCGCTGTGCTGCACACTCACATGCCTTACGCGACTGCGCTTGCAATGTTAGATGAACCAGATCTAGTCATGGCAAGTCAGAATGCTCTCGGATATCGCGACGACGTTTTTTATGACTGTGATTACAACGGTCTGGCACTTGATCGATCCGAAGGTGAGCGAATGACTCGCGCACTGGGGGACAAGTCAATCCTGTTGCTTCGCAACCATGGAATTGTTACAACGGGCGAAAGCGTTGGTGAAGCATTCCATCATCTTTACTTCTTTGAGCGCACTGCTGAAGTTCAAGTTTTAGCACAATCAACCGGCCAAGCGCTTCGCGAAGTTCCAAAAGACATAGTGGATCTAACGGTCGAACAATTTAAAGATTCCACACATCTAAATGGCTACAGCCGAATCGATTTACATTTTGCAGCGCTGAAGCGCATGCTAGATCGCAGTCAGCCAGAATACGCTCACTAGAACTTTTCGTAATTAAAATTTGTAGATGACGTCTGCAAAATGTGGTGTCGCAAATAAATATAAAATCCGAAGAGGCTCTTCATCGTAATTATTTATTTGATGAAGCGCGTCGCCCGGAATGTAAACCATGGTGTCAGCTTCCACGTCGTACTCAACGTGTTCGATTGTGACTTTACCTTTGCCGCTTAGTACGTAGTAAGTCTCTGGCTGCAAATGTCGATGCGCTTCAAGTGATTCACCCTTAAAAATGCGCGCGACCCCAAGAACCATGTCGGTGTTCTCGTCATCATTGACGCCTTGAAGCGCCTTCCAGGTGACTTTGCCACGGGCAGCAACTTGGTCATCTGGCCAACCCGACCAGTCACCTTCAGTTAAACGACGAACTATCGGCTCCACGGTCACTCCATCTATTTAGGCCCAAAACAAAAGAGTACGGTCAATCCAGAGATTCCAGTTGCATTAGGCAGAAAAGGGACGTAAAATTGTTAGTAGTTGAAGGTTCAACTACTCTCTTAGGAGGCATTCATGCCCGCAATTACCGCTGATACATTGACTTTGCCACGACTAGTCGTTGCACCTGGATCTAAAGCGCGCAAGGTCAAAATGGTTACCAATGCGCCGCAAGCATATGAAGGTGAAGGCTTTCCAGTTCGCCGAGCATTTGCAGGCATCCCAACTGCAGATCTAGATCCATTTATTCACATGGATCAGATGGGCGAAGTTGAATACTTGCCGGGTGAGCCAAAGGGCACACCGTGGCACCCACATCGCGGTTTTGAAACTTTCACATATTTAATGGACGGCCGATTCCTGCATCAAGATTCACATGGCGGCGGCGGCATCATTAAAGAAGGTGGCACGCAATACATGACTGCGGGCGACGGAATCTTGCACATCGAAACCCCACCTGAAGATTTAGTTTTGTCGGGTGGAATTTTTCACGGCGTGCAGCTGTGGATTAATTTGCCTAAAGCTAAGAAGCGGATCGAGCCGGCTTACCAAGATTTGCAAGGTTTAGATTCTGCACTGGTCACCAGTAGTGATGGTGGCGCATTAGTTCGCGTACTTGCTGGAAACATCGATGGCCATTCTGGTCCTGGCATTTCGCACACTCCAATCACAATCACGCACGTATCACTTGCGCCTGGAGCTCGAGTAGATATTCCATGGCGAACAGATTTCAACGCACTGGCATATGTGCTGAATGGCGCAGGAACTATTGGGCCCGCTAATCATCCAATCCAAACCGGTCAAATGGCAGTGCTAGTTGAAGGCGATCACATTTCTATTCAAGCCGATCAAATCCAAGAAGCTCGCCATGATGCACTGGACATTTTCTTAATTGGTGGCATCCCACTTCGCGAGCAAGTTTTTCAATATGGCCCATTCGTAATGAGCACTAGAGAAGAAGTTATGCAAGCTATGGAGGATTACCAAAAAGGTCGCTTTGGGCAGATCCCAGTTGATGCGATCATGCCACACCGTATTTAGTTCAAGGGTTATCTAGTGTGACCAAAAATTAGGTGTGTTTGGGCATTCCTTACATTTGGATCGCTAGTCAAATGTTTTTGAATAAATTCGCGCAAGGTCTCTGAACTCGAGACTGCTACGTGAACAAGTAAATCTTCATTTCCAGAAACGTGAAAAATCTGCACAACATTTCCAACTGAACTAATGCGCTCAATCATTGGCGCCATGGTGAGTTCATCCTGACGACGAAGGGACAGGAATACGATTGCTTGCACGCCAAGTCCGATAGCACCGTAATCTACGTCAACGGTGAATTTTCGAATTATGCCGCGTTGCACAAGGTTGCGAACTCGCATAAGTGTTGTTGATGCTGCCAATCCAACGCTCTCAGCTAGCCGAGAATTAGTGATGCTGGAATCTGCATCCAGTTGATTAATGACTTCAACATCAAGAGAATCAAGCACCAAATTTTTTTCAGATATTCTCACTTCAGGCCCATCTTTTTGAATTTTTCTATTGATTTTTATATTTTGCCGAACTTTCTTTGTTTATTCATCATATTTACGAATAAATTGCCATTATCTGAACATGACTAAGCCATATTCCTTTGCCACGCTCGCAGTTCACGCCGGTCGACAAGACTTCACGGCGCTCGGGGTTCATGCTCCGCCAATCGATATGTCTACGACAGCGCCACTAGTTGACATCGAATCTGGCGGTCAGGCCTATGAAGTTATGGCAACGGGTGGCACTTTTGCTGGTCAGTCCTCAACCGTATATCGCAGACTCTGGAATACGACAGTGGCAAGACTTGAGTATGCAATGACTGAACTTGAGACCCAACGTATCGCTGCAGTTAATAAAGATATTTCGCAGTATGAATCAGTCGCATTTGCAACAGGTATGGCTGCAATTAGCGCAGTACTGCTCTCAAGGGTTAAAGCAGGCAAGGCTCATGTTGTAGCAGTTCGTCCACTTTACGGAGGCACAGACCACTTATTGGCCAGTGGAATATTTGGTGGAAAAGTTAGTTTCGTTGAAGCTGATCAGGTTGGTGATGCAATTACTGCAGAAACTGGATTGGTGGTAGTCGAGACTCCGGCAAATCCAACTCTTCAACTTTTAGACTTACGAGACATCGTCGCTCAGTCCGGCAAGGTTCCCGTTATGGTCGATAACACTTTTGCTACACCAGTATTGCAACAACCATTGGAATTTGATGTCACCTATGTGGTGCATAGCGCAACTAAATATATTGGTGGACATGGCGATGCAATGGGCGGCATCGTTGTCACAACCGCAGAGCGCGCAGTTGAGTTGCGTCAACTCAGAGCGATAACAGGAGCACTACTTGATCCACAATCTGCAGTGTTACTCCATAGAGGATTGCCAACTTTGGCACTTAGAGTTTTAGCTGCTCAAAGTACTGCGATGGAATTGGTTCACTGGTTTTCTGGGCAACCAAAGATCTTGAAAGTTTACTTTCCCGGTTTGGATGACTCTGATCCAAAAGGTTTAATTGGCACGCAAATGCTTGGTCCGGGTGCAATGATAAGCATTGATCTTCATGGAGACTTTATAGTTGCACAGAATTTATGCCGCAACCTTAAAATTGCAACACACGCAGTTTCACTTGGCAGTACTGACACACTAATTCAACATCCAGCGAGTTTAACGCATCGGCCAGTTGCATCAGAGGCTAAGCCAGGACAAGGAATTTTACGCATTTCCGTCGGACTGGAATCGGCGCAGGATTTGATTGCTGATTTTGATCAGGCACTAAATTCGGCACATTAGTAATACCGATATGTACGAGTGAGCGAATCACCTTAAGATTTAGTTATGTATGACATTGCGCTCAGTGTAAATGCTTGTGTTCGTTCCAAAACTAGAGCTGAAATTGCTTGGTTAGTTTCGCCCAATTTAGGAGTTCATGCCTTAGCGCTGACTCCAGGCGGGGGACGCATCGGAAAAATCTTTGAGGGCGCCTTCGACGGTGTGATGTCAGATTACTCAAATCGCAAACTGCCAACTGGCCGATTGCTGGATGTACCTGTTAATGAATTCGAATCCACCATCTCTGGTATCCCTGTTGGAACAAACGCCCAGTTCTTAATAGTCCCAGCGGATAACTTCGACCCCGATACTTGGCCAGCCATGATCGATCGGGTGCCGATTGCAGTAGTTGCCCACCTGAGCAGTGATGAGGTAACTCGAGTTGATGTATTCGACGAAAGCTCAATTTCAACAGCAGACCCTGAAACTGCTGAATTATTTGCCAGAGGTGTTACAGATTTTCAAGTCCACCCAGATCGAGTTATCTCAGTACTATTCCCAGTCACCAGACTCGTTGTTGCCGGCCAAGGTCCAAAAGCTGAAGCTATTGCCGCTCTCGGTAAAACACTTGGGTGGAATGTCTCAGTAGTTATGCGAAACGACCAAGCAATTGGCCTTTTAGCTTCGCTGTCGCCACTTGATGCTGCAGTAATCATGGGGCACGAAGTAGAAATTTCCAGCCGAAACTTGGGCGCTGCAATTGAAGGCAATGCTGGCTACATCGGAGCACTGGGCTCAGCCAAAATGCAGCAAGATCGCGCTGACTGGCTGGCTTACCAGGAAGTAACTGATTTATCCCGCGTACATGGACCAGCTGGCCTAAAGATTTCGGCAAGCACTCCAGCGGAAATCGCAGTTTCGGTAATTGCTGAAATCATTCAGGTTTTAAAGCAAAACTGATTCAAGTCCCTGAAATCAGCAATTTCTTGATTTTCAGTTAAAAGTGCTAAAACTGCACTTTGGCGTTTTGTGTATAACTTATTGTTAATAATGTTAGGTTCAATCATTCCATGGTCGAACCTTTAAGAAAAATACGAGGGAGAGTTAAATGGCAGTTGAGTCCACTGGCGAAGAACGTGGCAACCCACGCATGTACTCGTTGTTTGAAAACACCCCAAAGACTGGCAAGAGTCCAACAATTTGGGCTTGGCCGCAGATGGTTGAGTTCTTAAAAGTTTCCGGTCAACCAGTTCAAGGTCCATGGCCTCCGACTCAAGAGCAACGGCCAGATCCAGATGCTAACGACCTTCCTGTTGCAGTCCGCGACAACCAGTAACTCGCGCAAGTAATTAATCGATTTAACTTAAAATACACAGCCACCGAAAGGAAATAAATGTATCCCTCCAGATTTGGATATGAATCCCCAAAAACTATTGAAGAGGCAATCGCCCTTCTTGATGCTCATGCGGGCGAAGCCAAAGTTCTATCCGGTGGTCAAAGCCTGATCCCGATGATCAAGCTTCGTTTCTCTGCGCCGGAGATGTTAGTTGATATCAACGGCATTGAGGGACTCAACTACCACCGAGTTGATCCAGATGGCAGCATTCACATCGGCGCACTTTGCCGACATGAAGAACTTGAAAACTGCGCAATCATGGAAGAGCATGCACCAACAATCGCTGCAGCTGCGCCGCTTGTTTCAGATCCAATCGTGCGCACCCGCGGAACTTTTGTTGGTTCGGTTTGCCACGCAGATCCACAAGGAGACTGGTCAGCAACCATGACTGCAATGGGCGGTCACATTGTTGCGCAAGGTCCAAAGGGAACTCGCGAAATCTCAATGAAAGATTTTGTTATTGGGCCGTTCCAAAACACACTTGCGTTTAACGAAATTGCTATTGAGGCAGTTATTCCAGCGCCTAAGGGTGTTCGCGTAGGAAGCTACCTAAAGCTTGAGCGCCGTGTTGGCGATTTCGCAACCGCATCGGTTGCAGTTTCACTAGAAATGAATGGCGAAACTGTTGTTGGCGCCGGTATTGCGCTAGCCAGTGTTGGCGGACGCACTATCGATGCATCAGAAGCTGCGCAGTCACTTGTTGGCAAAAAGATCACACCTGAGTTAATTGCCGAAGTTGCAGCGGCAGTTGCAGCGACAGCTGAACCTCGCACTGATCATCGCGGATCATCGGACTACAAGCGTCAGATCGTTAAAGTATTTGTTTCCCGAATCCTTACTGGACTTGCAAACACATCACAGAAAGCAGCCTGAAAATGACCAGTCTTTATGACGAAGTACAAGCAGCACCGGCCCCTGGCGTTGCAACTCGCCGTGTGACCATCAAGGTCAACGGCGATGATCGCACTGTAGATGTTGAGCCTCGCTTACTTCTTGCACACTTATTACGCCAAGGCCTAAAGCTGACCGGCACTCACTCCGGCTGCGACAGCAGTAACTGTGGTGCCTGTGTCATTCTCTTTGACGGTCGCCCAATTAAGAGTTGCACCATGCTGGCAGTTCAGGCAGATGGTCACAGCTTGGAAACAGTTGAAGGTCTTGCAACTGCAAGTGAACTTCACCCGATTCAAGAAGGCTTCAAAGAAGAGCACGGTTTACATTGTGGTTTTTGCACACCAGGCATGATGCTGGCTGCAAAGGCACTGCTAGATCAGAACAACGACCCAACAGAAGATGAAATTCGCTGGGCACTTTCCGGCAATTTATGTCGCTGCACCGGTTACCAAAATATCGTGAAGTCAGTTCTCTGGGCCGCAAAAAAAATGCGCGCAGAATCAAACTAGGTTGGAGTTTTAGACATGGCATTAGACGAAATTAAAATTGGCGGACTTGGCGCAAGTCGCCGCCGCGTAGAAGACAACCGTTTCATTCGTGGCAAGGGTAACTATGTTGATGACATCGTTTTACCTGGCATGCTGCACATGGAAATCCTTCGTAGCCCAGTAGCTCACGCTCGCATCAAGTCAATTGATGTCAGCAAGGCATACGACATTCCTGGTGTTCGCTTAGTTTTAACTGGCGAAATGATGGCAGCTCGTAACTTGGCATGGATGCCAACTCTTTCCTACGACACCCAGGCAGTGCTTGCAACTGACAAAGTGCGTTTCCAGGGACAAGAAGTTGCTGCTGTTATTGCTGATGATCCTTACATTGCAAAAGATGCATGTGAAGCAATCGTTGTTGAATACGAACAACTTCCAGCAATCGTAAATCCAATGCAGGCAATGTCAGCAGATGCTGTAATCATTCGTGACGACAAAGAGAATCAGCCAGGCAACAAGGTTTTCGATTGGGAAATCGGCGACAAGGCTGCAACAGATAAGGCATTCGCTGAAGCTGATGTTATTTCAAAGATGGAACTTCACTACCCACGTTCTCATCCATCTCCAATGGAAACTTGTGGTTCGATTGCCGATTACGATCGCGCAACAGGCAAGTTAACGGTTTACATGACTTCGCAGGCTCCGCACATCGTGCGCGCAGCTGTAGCCATGGTTGCGGAACTTCCAGAACACATGATCCGTATTGTTTCACCTGACCTTGGTGGTGGCTTTGGTAACAAGGTGCCGATCTACCCAGGTTACGTAGTTTCAATTCTTGCTTCGATTTTGACTGAACGCCCGGTTAAGTGGATTGAAGATAAGACTGGCAACTTGATTTCAACTGGCTTTGGCCGCGATGTTTACTTGCAAGGTGAATTGGCGCTTCGTAAGGACGGCAAGATGCTTGGAATGCGCATGAAGACGATCTCTGATCACGGCGCTTTCTATGCAGATGCCCAGCCAAGTAAGTTCAAAATTGGTCTGATGCACTCAACATTTGCTTGCTACGACATTCCAACTGCCCACCTTGAGTCCGTTGGTTATTACACCAACAAGGCTCCAGGTGGCGTTGCTTACCGCTGTTCCTTCCGCGTAACTGAGGCGATGTTCTTCCAGGAGCGCATGGTTCACGCAGCAGCTAACGATCTAGGAATGGATCAAGCAGAATTCCGTCGCATGAACTTGGTGCAGGATGACATGTTCCCTTACCGCACTGCCTTCGGTTTCTTAACCGACTCGGGTCAGTACGGAAAGTGCCTTGACATTGGTTTGAAGGCAATTGGATATGACGGCTACAAAGCAGAGCAGCTTGAAGCGCGCAAGCGTGGCAAGTTAATCGGTATTGGTATCTCGACTATGACTGAGCCACTTGGCGCAGGAAATAGCCGTGAGTACGACATCTTGGGTATCAAGATGTTTGACTCAGCTGAACTTCGCGTTCACATGTCCGGTAAGGCAATCTTGCGCACCGGCGCCATGAACCAGGGTCAGGGTCACCAGACCACTTGGGCACAAATTGTTGCGCATGAGCTAGGTATTCCAGCTGATGACGTAACTGTTGAAGAAGGCGATACCGACACTGCGCCGTTTGGCATGGGAACCTACGCATCACGTAGTACTCCAGTTGCTGGCGCTGCAGTTGCGATGGTTTCGCGTAAGATTCGTGCCAAGGCTCGCAAGATTGCAGCTCACTTACTTGAGGTATCTGAAGAAGATATTGAGTGGGAGTTGGGTCGGTTCTATGTTCGTTCAAACAAAGAGCGTGGCGTAACGATTCAGGATTGCGCAATGGCGGCCTACAGCAACATGCCAGATGGCATGGAGCCCGGCTTAGAGAACAACGCTTACTACGATCCACCGAACTTAACTTGGCCGTTCGCTGCCTACTTCGTAAAGGTTGAAGTAGATGCTGAAACAGGCGTTTGGGATGTTCTAAAGGTTGTTGCAGTTGATGACTGTGGTGTCCGCATTAACCCAATGGTTGTCGAAGGACAAATCATGGGTGGACTCACCGAGGCATACGCAATGGCCAGCATGCAGTACCAAACTTACGATGAAGAAGGTAACTGCATCGGCGCAAACTACATGGACTACTTGCTACCAACAGCTTGGGAAACTCCAGGCTTTGAGTTGCATGAAGTTGTAACACCTTGCCCACACCACCCAATTGGTGCCAAGGGTGTTGGCGAATGTGCAACCGTTGCCGGACCTGCTGCATTCGTGAACGCTGTAATTGACGCCGTTGGTCACACCGGTGTTCGTAACATCGACATGCCAATGATGCCTAACCGGGTATACGAAGCTCTTATGACCGGTAAAGACATCAGCGGAATGCCGCCAGTAAAAATGGGCGACTAATAGTGAATTCTGTTAGTCCAAACTCGGGCCTTAAGGAGGCATAATGCTGATCTCGCAATCCTTTGAAGTAAAGCAGCCAATTGACGCTGTGTGGAAGTTCTTTGATGACATTCCACAAGTAGCAGCTTCAATTCCAGGAGCTAATCTGTCCAAGGAAATTACCAAAGACAGGTACGAAGGTGGAGTTATTGTTTCCGCCGGACCGGTAAAACTTGAGTTTGATGGTGTGGCAGAAGTTAAGAGCCGGGACAACGTAAAAAAGATTCTTGTTCTTGACGCATCAGGTGCAGATAAAAAAGGCCGAGGCGCAGCTTCAGTCCTACTAACTGCTTCACTAAATCAAATTGCTGGTGGCACCAAAGTAGATCTTTCAATGGATCTTGTAATCTCTGGCGCGGCTGCAAACTATGGTCGTGGCCTGGTAGCTGACGTTACTGCAGTGTTAGTAAACACAGCGACTAAAAACATGGAAGCCCGAATGGACGCAATCGCTAAGGGCTTGGATCCAAATGCAATTGGTGGCGCAAAAGCAGCAAGTGGTTTAGCGATTGGTGTGAACGCTTTCAAGAGGGCAACGGGTCGAGTACTCGCTCGCTTCTTTATGCCTTACAAGCCTTTGGCACGACGGTAGAAGGGGGCAGACATGAGTATTTGGGCAATTTTTAACATTGCACTTGTTGTTGTGATCATTCCAGTTTTGGTTTGGTTACTAAACATGGTGCTTAGCGCATTGGAACGTATCCGCGGCGCAGCAGATGATGCATTAGCTGGGGGCGTTGCTCTAATTGGCGAACTTGGCACCACACCTGCGCTGCTGGAAACCACAGATGCAACCATCAAAGATGTTGCCAACGGCGCAGTACGTTACGCCGGTTCAGTAGCAAAGTTATTGGGATAAGGGGATAACAATGGAAACCGTATTTGTAGTCTCATTAGTGATCTTTACGATCATCATCGCCGCAGCCGCACTTGGCTTAATCCGCGTTATTCTTCACTTGCGTGCAGTAGTTAAGACACTGGACGCACTTGATGGCGGAGTTGCAGTAATCGTTGCGCAAACATCAACTGTGACAAGCACAGTTGATTCAGTAAATGCCAGCTTGGCTCCAGTGCGTAACTTCGCAGAATCGATTTAGGGGTAGCTATGAGTGATTTCTTCGGTACCCACACAGGTTGGCTACTTGGATATGTAATCGGCCTAGTCGTTGTACTAGTTGTCGTCGCATTAGTTGTGCCAATTCTGCTTTTGGCAGGACGCATCGGCGGCCAGGCAAAGCGAATCAATAAAGGATTACAGGCCGCAGAAACAAACACTGCTGGTCTTAAAAAACTACGCATCACAATTGAATCAGCAACAAACATCGTTGCTGGTCTAAATCGTGGTCGCACTAAGCTTGGAGGCTGAAAATGGATAGCACAGTAGAAACATTGTGGACCGTTGCAAACATCCTTGGCATTGTTGTAGTCGTTGCAGTAGCTGCGCTTCTAACAATCTTGGTGCTTTTGGTTCGCACTATTGATAAGCGCGTTGCCGCCATCAAAGCAACTTTGGCAGCAGCCAAGGACAACACTTCAAACACTGCGCTTATCGGCTTAACTGCTGCTGGCGTGGACGCTGTATTAAATGAAGGCCTAGAGCATCACTTGTTCTTAGGCCGCGTCCTAGAGAAGGTGCGCTCATGAGCTCATTAGCATTGTGGTCAGTTATTGACGTAGTAGCACTTATTGCAGGTCTAGCTGTTTACTTATTCATCGTTGGCCGTCAACTTACAAAAGTTGCTGGCACCTTGGAAGAAGCTGCTGATCTAGTTTGGGAAATCAAGAAGGACGCTGAAGTTATTCACGGCGGCCTAACCCAGATCAACTCAACTGGTGGAATTGTTGCCGGCGCTTTGCCGCTGCTTTACACAATGGCTGAGGGCATCGTTACCGGTGCTACTTATGTTCCAGAGCCAAAAGGAACGGAACGAGAGGGTGCGAAGCCAGCAATGGGAGTTCGTCGCTCTCGTCAAATGCATGGTGTTGGCATAGATCTAGATTAATTTCAAAATAAAAAAGAGCCCCACGCAAGTGGGGCTATTTTTATGCTTCAAATAGCTATGAAACAAATGCCTTGATTAGTTAGAAGAGTTTGGATCCCGATTAGTTGTCAGTGGATCAGTTACAGGAGTTGAGTATTCACCGATCCATTCGTCCTTCCAGGTCTTATCAAACTTTTCTTCGTTACAGCTCGGTGTGTAAATGGCCAATAACTCCTCGCAGACCAGTTGACGATGTGACTGCAAACCACCAGGGATTTCGTAGTAAGCCACATGCAGGTTGTATTTATCGCCAGCGCGAGCAATCCAGGCTGGCGAACGACGATGCTTAAACGGAAAACCAACCGTTGTTAAGTCCTCAGAATGTCCAACAAAGATTACCGAGTAATCTTGCGGCTTTCCTTCGGCATCGTTGCGGCTAAGGATGGCATAAACTGCTGGAACTTTTGGCGCAGTCCATCCCGAAAGTACCCGTGGGCCTTCGAAAGGGTAGCCCGCTAACGTACCGAGACGAATCATTCGACTCCTAAATCAATGTTGAAGAAGTCTTCTTCTTCGCTCATAGTGTCGGCGTCAGTGATCTCCCATTTAGGTAGGGAAGTCTTTGCAATTGCTGCCTCAAAGAGTTTGCGACCTTCATTTACTGCGTCCACAGCAGATTCGGCCTCCACCATAATTTGAGCACCGTACGAAGTTGTTCCCATGCCTGATGCGATGCCATTAAGTGGTGCAACTGCATCGGCAAGCTCAACAATCTCATCCAGTGTCATATCTCGGTCGCCGTGAGCGACTAAAGAAACGCTAAATTTCATAATCTGTTATCCCATTCTTGATAGTTCTCGAGCAAATTCTTCGATGCTCTTGTAGTTGTGCCCGGAGTAAACCTTGTCGATGTACGGATCTGCCACCATCATTCCAATGGTATTTGGTACATAGTCTTCGGCGTCACCCTTGTGAGGATTTACCCAAACTACCCGATAGGCAAGGCGAGCCAGAGTCTGCATGGACTTATCCAGAACTTGAGGTTGGCCTTGATCTAAACCATCGGAACAGATGACGATAATCGCGCCGCGACCCAGCCGCGCTCTGCGAGATTCTTTAACAAAGGTTGTAAGTGAGTCGCCGATACGGGTGCCACCATCCCAGTCCAGTACTGCTTCTCCGGCAAGTCGCATTGCTTCATCAGGTGTGCGCTTATCGATTGATTTTGTGATTCGAGTGAGCCGAGATCCGAAACAAAAAACTTCAACTTTAGTATTTGCGCGCCTAGCTGAGTAAGCAAGTTGTAATAAGTTTCGAGAATAATCAGCCATGGATCCAGAGACATCGAGGATGAAAACAATGGGGCGCAGTTTTTCTTTGCGCTTAATGAAAACTAATTCGTTTGGTTCACCAAGAGAACGCATGGTTTCGCGCGCCATTCGCCGCATATCAAGGATCTTGCCTTTAGGGCTGGATTGCGTGCGAAAGGTCCGTCGCATCGGAGGGGATACCCGAAGCATTGAAATCAATTTTCGAAACCGATTTAGTTCCTCAGGAGTGCAGTCAGCAAATGCTTTATGGCGAGCAACATCGGCTGCTGAGGCCATGTAACCCATACGACTTTCATCTTCTTGCACATCGCCAGGCAAACCCTGTTCGACATTTGGCACTTCTAAAGTCGCGCCAGCATTTGCTGAAGATTTCAGTTTTAGTTTGCGCTCATCTGTTTCGCCAGCTTCTAATGTTAAAAAAAATGATTGAAAGCGCCTGTTATAAAGGGGAACATTGTCTTTTTTGCGAACCAGAGTAGTTCGCCCACTCCAATAAACATCCATAACATCAGTTGCATCAAGAACTGCAATGCCAGCAAGGAAAGTTATGACGTCATCTGAACCGATGACCATGCCATGTTCTCGTAAGTCATGGGCAAACTCAATAAAGAGTTCGTCAAATCCTGTTAGGTCAGGAGCTAGGGACGATGTCATTTAAGTTCTTCAGAGTGAAATCAAGATCATCGCGATCTTTAATCACTGCGCCAATTGTGTCGGCAGCGCTCGCTTCCGTCAGGTCATTAGCACCAATTGCATCTAGGGACTCAACCCAGTCAATAGTTTCGGCAACGCCCGGTACTTTTTCAAGTTCCATATCGCGAAGTTGGTTTACTGCGCCAACGACCTGAGTCGCTAAGCGCTCGCTAATTCCAGGCACCCGAGAGCGGACAATTTCAATTTCCCGATCAGCAGTTGGGAAGCCAATCCAGGTATACAGGCAACGACGCTTTAGAGCGTCATGCAATTCGCGAGTTCGATTGGAAGTCAAAATCACAATCGGGCGGGTTACTGCAGCAATTGTTCCAATTTCAGGAATCGTAACTTGAAAATCGGACAACAACTCAAGTAAGAAAGCTTCGAACTCATCATCAGCGCGATCCACTTCATCAATAAGTAGTACGCAACCTGCCCCAGCTCGAACTGCTTTAAGTAATGGGCGCTCGAGTAGGAATTTAGTACTAAACAGTTGCTCGTCAGAATTGCCGGTTAGCTCGGCGCTGGTCAGCGAGCGAATGTGAAGCATCTGGCGGGCATAATCCCATTCGTAAAGTGCGTGATTAGTGTCAATGCCTTCGTAGCATTGTAAGCGAATCAACTCGCGCTGGAACAAAACTGCAAGTGTTTTTGCGAGTTCAGTTTTACCGACGCCAACCTCACCTTCAAGTAACAGAGGTTTGCCAAGTTTTAGTGAAATTAAAATGGAGGTAGCAAGACCACGGTCAGCTATGTAGCCAAGTTCGCGAAGGTCAGTGGTTAACTTTTCAACAGTTAAGTCTGCAAATGGGCGAGCGTCACTCATTGGAAATCCGAGTTCTCCGATTTGTTAGTTTTGTTGACCCAGAATTAGGTCGCCAATTGAGCCGCCAGTGGCAAGCTTGCCTTCGCGAGCCAACTTGGCTTTCCAGGCGCTGGC
Organism: Candidatus Nanopelagicales bacterium; assembly: GCA_041687715.1. GTDB lineage: Bacteria > Actinomycetota > Actinomycetes > S36-B12 > UBA5976 > UBA5976. The sequence goes on along the minus strand of JBDNJO010000034.1, from coordinate 18,261 downwards.
AACATCCATGCCCTCTTCGCCAAAACCTTCGTAAGTTACGTCCTTCATGTTGCGACATACCTTATTTGGGTTGCACTCTTCATCGAGCTCAGCCATGGTGGCGGGATTTCCTTGCCAAATTGATTTGATTGCCTCGGCAGCCGTTGCAGTTTCTTCTGACATGTGAATCCTCCCGAAAACAATGGACTTTCTGGGATAACCGTACCATGAGGATAGGGCGTGCGCCGATCGAAAATCCATAGTTGGTAGGCGATTTCGCGCATTTTAAGGGCTTAGATTGCTAATAATTTGGCTTGATAAGTCCTCTCCAGCCAGGAGATCATCGATCGTAGGGGTGAATAGACTTGGGCAATGCGCAGGTTAATTGAATTATCCCGATTTGTCGTAATTCTTCCGGCGCTCGCTGCCATAATCGGAGCAATTGTCCTGATGATACTTGGATCATTTGAGATCTTACGAGCAGCTTCAGGTGTGGTTGTAGACCAAGTTCCGCTAAAAGATACGATCGTAGACGTTTTAGCATCAGTTGATGCAATCTTGCTTGGAACTGTGCTGTTAGTTATTGGCTATGGACTTTACGAACTATTTGTAGACACAAACATTGACGTTCCAGTTTGGCTGGAGATTAATGATTTAGATGATCTTAAAGCAAAACTTATCGGCGTCATCGTTGCAATCATTGCCGTGATATTTGTCGGTGAACTTGTTGATGCAAAGTCCGCTCAAGATGTTATGTATTACGGACTTGGCGCTGGCGCTGTTGTTTTGGCGCTGGCGGCGTATACCATTAACTCAAAAAAATAAAATAAACAACAATTAAATTGATTTAAGGCCGCACTCTAAGACATCAAGAAATATATCGACTTCGTTTTTGCCAATGATCATTGGTGGCTTAATTTTTAACACGTTATCTGCTGGACCATCACTTGATAAGAAGACACCATTTTCACGAGCAAATTCAATCAAGTCTTTTGTGATTTTGGTACCTGGAGTTTGCGTGCTTCGGTCAGTAACGAGTTCAACGCCAATAAACAATCCGCTACCTCGAACATCGCCGATGTATTCCAATGATTTACCTAGTTCGCGAACACCAGTCATTAGGTAGTTACCAGTGTCTAGTGCATTGCGCTGTAAGGATTCATCAACTATTACATCAAGCACAGTTTGGCCGATTACAGCTGAGACTGGATTGCCACCAAAAGTATTAAAGTACTCCATGCCCGTCATAAATGAATGAGCAATTTCGGGAGTAGTAACAACAGCAGCTAGGGGATGACCACTTCCAATTGGCTTTCCCATAGTTACGATGTCAGGAATTACATCGTGCATTTCAAATCCCCAGAAACTTGTGCCAACTCGAGCCATGCCAATTTGAACTTCATCAGCAATACATACGCCACCGGCTGCCCGCGTCAATTCAAATGCTTGCTTTAAAAATCCAGGTGCCAGTGGCACTTGACCGCCAGTACTAACGATTGATTCGGAAATGAACGCGGATAGTGGTTGCGCTAAAGTTTCCAGTTCACGCTTGAATTCCGTGACATATTTAGCGCCAGCTCCTTCGCCACGATGGATACCTTTATATGCATCAGGGATGGGAACGATCCGGACATGATCTGGTCGCCCATCTCCGCCTCGGCCATTGAATTTGTAGGGGCTAATCTCAATAATGCTGGTGATGTGTCCGTGATATGCATGCTCTAAAACCATCATGCCCTTGGCTTTGGTATGTGCCTGCGCTAATCGAAGCGCTAAATCATTTGCTTCACTACCGCTATTAACGAAGAAGACCACGTTTAATGGATCTGGGAGTGTGTTTCCAAGTGCGCGCGCGTATTCAATAGCGCTTTGGTTCCAGTAACGAGTATTAGTGTTCAACGTCAACATTTGTTTATGTGCGGCTTGAACAACTCGGGGATGACTGTGTCCAAGATGAGCAACATTGTTAACTAGATCTAAATATTTTCCGCCAGCTCTGTCATACAGATAAGCACCTTCACCTCGAACGATTTCAAGGTGTTTCTGGAAATTAAGGCTTAACGCCCGAGACATTACTACTTCGCGTTCAGCGGCGATGGTTTCGGTCTTTAGGTGGGCATGCACATCGACGCCTTCGGGCATGCGCAGAATCAAGTTCGGGTTAGGGCAGATACTTCGCCAAACTGGGAGTTCGCTAATTGCTGCCACACCAAAAATGTCATGAGCCATGTCGCACAGATCCAAGATGATCTGAAAGTGCGTGTGAGGTGGCCAGCCAACGTTAACTTCTTCGGTTCCCATACTGGCAATTTGTTGACCCGCTTTAATTGCCTGCCCAACTTCAAGCGGAACGAGGGATTCACGCGAAAGGTGCGCGTAGAGAGTGTGAAACTTAACGCCAGCATCTGTTTTATGCTCTAGGACAATCATTGGGCCGTTATCGAGATGAGCTGTGTTGTCGTGGAATAGGAAGACGGTTCCAGCCAATGCTGCATACACGGGTGTTCCAGCTGGCGCAAATAGGTCAACTGCTAAATGAACAGTGCGAGATTCCTTGCCCTCATCAACGAAGAAATCTGATTCATAAACATTGCGATCCTCGCAGTAATGACCAATTGCAACATCAGCGCCAGCTGCGTCCATCTCCGCCTTGATGGCATCCCAAGAACGAGCAATGTTTTTGTTCTCGCCCGACCAGTCCAGCCAAATCTTCTTAGCTTGGGCAAATGGCGGCATAACAACATCAGCAATTTGATCACTGGTTGTGGTTAGCCACTGGCGAACATGGCGACTATCTGGATGTGCCTCATAGCCACACGCGTTACGCAAACGATAGTGCGCTAAGCGATCAGAAGAAGCAGTTAATGCAGGAAGTAATTTCTCGAACAAATCTTGCGAAACCGCTAAGTATTCATTGTCAGGATCCGCTGCCAGTTGGCGATGCGCCATAACAACGCTAGTTGCAACTCGAAGACAAACTAAATCAAATAATACTTCCAGTTCCGCCGGAGTTAATGGCGAAACTTCGTGGTAGCCGCGAACGATTGAGTAGATACTGGCTACCGGATCGCACGCATCGAGTTGATAAGCGCAACCAACAGCCAGACCACAAATCCGCGGAGCATAAATCAGATCACCGAAATCGATTAAGCCGACGACAGATCCATCCCGAACCACAACGTTGTTGTCATTAGCATCGTTGTGAATTAGTTGGTTGGGTAGCGCTTTGACCTTGGCAAGCGTGGTATTAATTACCCGGTCCAAGATCAATTTCACATTTACTTTTAGTTCTGGATCCTTAATTAAGTCAACATCGGCGACAAGAGACTGCACCTGTAGCGCGTTCCACCCAAAGGGCCGATCAAGTACGTTTCCATGTTCAGCAACATCAACTTTGGCAAGCTCGTTATCGACTGTCGCGATCAGCTGGCCCAAAGCAACTTTGTGTGACTCAGAAGTCTCACTTGCTGACCAAAGTTCGCCAGGAATCCACGTCAACATTCTTGCAAATTGCCCATCACCGATAGAAACAAGTGACTGACCGTTCGCACTGGTTATGGTTCGGGGTGTCGAAAATCTTGAAAGCCCACTCAGCTGAGCAAGTGCTAATTCTTGAATTTCAATCTGGGCAACTTCGTCTGCATTTTGAATTTTAAGTACGAAATGTTCAGTGTCGGTGGTTAATAAATAGTTTGGGTTACGTTCCCCAGCTAGTTCTACTAATTCGCCAGTGATCCCAAAGAATTTCTTGGCTGCCTCGAACGCTAAACGTTGATCCATGTCCCAATGTTAGCCAAGTGCGCAATTTCAATTGTTACAGTCAGGTTGCGTTTTGTTAATTCGCAGTGCAAACGCCGAATTATTCTCCTAAGTTGCAGATACTGGAATCTAGGAAAAGATAGAAGTCTGCGCTAGTAGCGGGGAAACCAACCTTAAGGTAGTGGTACTCATGGCAAATCACGGGCAGGATGCGCCCCAAGAAAATGGTGCTGTCCACCCTGGCCTTTATGACCCAGCCTTTGAGCATGATGCTTGCGGAGTCGCCTGGGTCGCAACTTTAACCGGCGAGAAACGCCATGACATTGTCGCAAAGGCTCTCGAGGCGCTTCGCAATCTTGATCATCGTGGTGCAAGTGGCTCAGAAGTTAATTCCGGTGATGGCGCAGGAATCATGACTCAAATCCCAGATAATTTTTTTCGCGCTGAGTCAGCGTTTACGCTCCCAGATGCTGGTTACTTTGCAGCTGGAATGGCTTTTTTATCGGCGGACAAAGAATCGCACGGTTCAACGAAAGAGCAGATTGCTGATCTTGCTGCCCAAGAGGGTCTCAAAATTCTTGGCTGGCGAACGGTTCCGATTAATCCGCAAGGGCTTGGCCCCACTGCATTAAGTGTTATGCCAAATTTTGAGCAACTTTTTGTAGTGGGAATTAATGGCGAATCTGAAATTCAATTGGATCGCTTGGCGTTTGTTCTAAGAAAACGATGTGAACATGAACTCGGCACATACTTTGCCTCACTTTCCTCTCGCACCATCGTTTATAAAGGAATGCTCACAACTAATCAACTAGAACCATTTTTCCCAGATCTTTCAGACCTTCGGTATACAAGTGCACTTGGTCTCGTGCATTCGCGTTTTTCAACGAATACTTTTCCGTCTTGGCCGCTAGCGCATCCTTATCGATGCTCTGCGCAATTTTGCTAAAGATTTTTCAATTCCAATGAGTCGAACTGTAGCTATCGGTGATGGCGCTAATGATCTGGACATGCTCGCTGCTGCTGCACTTGGTATTGCTTTTAATGCCAAACCATTTGTTCGCGATGCTGCACATGCTTCTGTTAACACGCCGTATTTGGATACAGTTCTCTTCATTTTGGGAATCACGCGCGAACAAATTGAACGAGCGGACGCACTTCGCTAACGGCTAGGACTTAAGGATTTATTGCAAGAAACAGAAACGATGAAAAGATTACGATGTGCAATCCACCTTGGAACAGAGTCACTCGATGAGACGACACCGTCACAAGGCTGACCACCATAGTTAGTACGAAGAGAACAATTTCAGTGGCGCTTAAACCAAGCTGCAATTCGATATCCAAAATCTCAGAAGCGATTGCAAGTGCTGGAATTGTTAGACCGATACTAGCTAGCGCTGAGCCATACGCAAGATTGAAGCCAGTTTGCAAGTCACCTCTGCTTGAGGACCTGATGGCAGCTAATCCTTCAGGAGCCAAGATGACTAATGCAACAGCTACCGCAACCGAAGTGAGCGGAAGCCCTGCATTTATAACTAATCCTTGAATCGATGGTGAGATGATCTTTGCCAAGCCAATCACAGATGCCAACGCAATCAACAGCATGAAAATACTGCTTCGAAACACCTTCTTTGAAGGGTGATGCGCGTAGGGCACAACTACTAAATTTTCTGGATCTTCAAAATGCTCTCGGTTTCTAACTGTCAAAACGTACAGGTACAAAAAGTAGACTCCAAGAGAAACCAGCGCTACAAAACCAAGTTGATTTGAAGTCAGAGTTGGCCCGGCACTTCCGCGGGTAAATGTTGGTAACACAAAACTCAAAGTTGCAATAGTCGCAATTGCACCAAGTGTTGCACCGCTTCCTTCGGAGTTAAAAGTTGGGGCCGCCATCTTTAAGCAGGAAGCAACAATTGAAAACCCAATAATTCCATTGCAGGTAATCATAATCACAGCGAACACTGTTTCGCGGCCTAGTGAGGCTGCGCCAATATCGGAGGAGGTCATGATCGCAACAATTAGCCCAACTTCAATAACTGTTACAGACAATGCCAAAATAATGGCGCCAAATGTTCGCCCAACATAAGCCGATATAACTTCTGCATAATGAACAGCAGTAATTACGGCACCGATAAGGATTAGCGTGATAAAAAATGCTTGCAGGTTATTGGGGGAGTTCGTCCAAAAGAATATGACAGTAAAAATTGCGGCAATAGGCCCAACAACCAGACCAAGTCTCCAGATTTTTGTTGCAATCATTGAATAACACTATCTTAATTTTGCCAGACTCATTTAATTCACAGTGTGATTGAAGTGCTACTTTAAAGTCAATCCTACCTAGTTGGATGTCTTAGAAATTTTGTAAAGTTAGAATGAAACCAGTGACAATTTACTTCCTCTAATAAGCAAGGAACTTTGTGAGTATTGCAATTAGTGTGAGCGACCTTAGCAAGATTTACGGTGAAGCGGCAGCGGTTTCACATGCCACATTCGAAGTCCCAAAAGGGACTGTGTGTGGTTTCGTTGGGCCAAATGGCGCGGGTAAAACTACGACAATCCGGATGCTCTTGGGTTTAATTTCCGCAACGGGTGGAACTGGAACGGTACTGGGCGAGAGCATTAACGAACCAGAAAAGTATTTGCCACGCGTTGGCGCAATGATTGAGGGCCCAGCGTTTTATCCTGCCCTTTCGGCAAAGGAAAACTTAAACGTGCTAGCTACTTTGGGACATTTTCCCAAGAAGCGCGTTGATGAGCTACTTGAGTTGGTGGGTCTAGCGGATCGCGCAGGATCAAAGTTCAAAACCTATTCACTTGGCATGAAACAGCGGCTGGGTATTGCCGCGGCTTTATTACCTAACCCAGAGCTATTGATTCTTGATGAGCCAACAAATGGGCTTGATCCAGAGGGCATTCAGGAAATCAGAGAGTTAATGCAATCACTTGCTCAGGAGGGAACCACGGTATTTGTGTCCTCGCACCTACTAAGTGAACTGGAAATGATAAGTGAGCATCTTGTCATGCTTCGAAAGGGTAAAGTCCTATTCACTGGGCGCCTAGCTGAACTATTGGCAGCCCAGCAGCCAATAGTTATTGCAGTGCCAGAAAATGTGAGTGACCTTGGAAAAGTTTCAGAGATCGCTAATCGAATGGGACACCAAGCACAAATAGTTGCTAGCGAAGTACGCATTGTTGGTGAGAATGATTTCACGGCAGACTTAAATCGCGCAGTATTTGCGGAAGGCATAACACTCTCAACATTGATTGCTCAGCTGCCATCTCTTGAAGAAACATTCTTTGACATGACAGGAGAGCAAGCATGATTAATGTCATTCGAGCTGAGTTTAGAAAATTGCGCCGTCCAACATTAACGTTAGGCACACTTCTAGCTACGTTATTTTTCTCCGTTCTATTCACTTACCTAATCTTTAGCGAAGTGAAAAGTCCACAAGGCGGTGGCCGACCAGGTGCGGTAGCGCCAACCGTTGAATCAATTTCTCTGGCCAACGGTGTAGTAGTTAGCTTTCAGCAAGTTCCCGTGCTGCTGGGAATTATTGCGCTTTGTATTTTTGCTGCGCAGATGGCTCAAGAATATACCTACGGCACATTACGCAACCTGCTAGTACGCCAGCCAAGTCGAATGAAAATTCTTGCCGGTAAGTACATTTCCATGTCAATCTTTGGCTTACTAATAGTTGCAGCTTCAGCAATTACTAGCATCGGGGTTTCCTATGGCCTTGCAGATTGGGCTGGAGTCAATACCACTGCATGGTCATCGGCGGAAGGCACGCAGGCAATAACTGAGACTCTCGTCAATGTCTCAATTGCAGTAATCATCTATGGAACCATTGGCATGATTCTAGGAATTCTTTTACGTTCACCAATTAGCTCCATTGCGCTAGGTGTGATCTGGTTCCTAATCTTGGACAACATTTTGTCTGGTGTACTTAGCGCGAGCGCAAAGTGGTTACCAGGGCAATTAATCGATTCGTTAACTCGCGGAGGTACGGATTCGATTAGTTACGACCGGTCCGCAACATTGCTTGCAATTTATGTTGGCATCTCGGCATTAGTAGCTGCGATTCTGTTCAAGCGTAGAGATGTGGCTAACTAACTAACGTTCTCGTAATTGCATGGTGGGCAAGTTTGGTGCGAACCTACAGCAACGGAAATTGTTAAGTTATAGTGTTTTCGCTTGCTGAGGTCACAACTGCAGCCACGACACCAAGTTTTCCATCTTCAAGGCTTAACACATAGTTAAGAGCGAAATTGTTCTTAGAACTCTTAACAATCACTATCTGTATTACGTCACCGGTGATAATTTCACATTGACCAAAATCAACACCATCATTCTCAATAAGCATGAAGTATCGTGCCTCAATGCTTTGAGTGAAAGAATCTAAATCTATATCTTTTTGAAACGAAACTGCAGCATAAGAATAAGCTTTTTCAAAATCCTGGTCCTGGAAGGCAGATATTTGTGCACCAATGTGATCGGTCACTAATTGAGATTGCTCAGGAGTGCACACACCATTTTTTGAATTATCAAAAGGCGCATTCGAGGCACAACCACTGAGCAAGAAAGTGGCCATAAGAGTAATTACAATCCTGTTAATAAGCCAAGGTTAACTTGAGATCCAATAATTTTCGCGTTAAGTAGGTAGCTTGTGATGATCGGATTACTGCAGGCTTTAACGGATATTGGGCAGGGAAGTGCTGAAATTCAAATAAGATGCAAGCGTGGGTGCAGCGGAAACTTTGAGTAATGCAGCACCTGCTCCTTCATTGGATGCCCGAAGTCATGCTGGAAGATCGGTGTCGTTATCGCTTCTTGGTAACGCACTGGCGGGAACCGCAGGAACTGTTGCCGCTATCTATGCAATAAATACGCCATCTCCAGTTATTGGATTCGTTCGACTTGCAATTGGTGCGATCACATTGCTCATACTTGCGCCATTTTTTGGAGGCAAGATTCGAGCGTTAATTCCTTTGATCACTCGCCCTGGCGTTTGGATAATGGCAGCTAGTTCTGCGTCTTACCAAGCATTTTTCTTTGCCTCAGTTGAGCGCACGGGGGTAGCGACGGCCGCCCTAATTACTGTTGGATGTATTCCAGTTTCTGCAGGAATTGTTGGCTGGATTTTTTTGCGCGAACGCTTAAGCAAGATCTGGCTGCTATCAACTGCAATTGCGATATCCGGATTAGTTATTGCTTCGGTAGGGGAGCTGCAAACTAATGACGCAACTGGATTGCTTTATGCGGTCGCAGCTGGATCAGGAATTGGCGCCTACATCAATGCTGCCAAAGTAGAAGTGCGCGCGGGCGCTCACTCAATGCAGTTGCCAGGAATGGCATTCTTACTTGGATCGATTGGGCTGTTTTTCATAGTGCGTAGTGAGTTACTTCAGGTGCAGTGGAATACACAGACGATTCTGTTGGCTGTTTATCTCGGGGCAGTGACCATGGGCATCGCTAATGGAATTCAAATCATTGGCCTTAGGGGAATTAGTCCAGGCGTTGCCTCAACGATGATGCTGGCTGACCCAGTAACGGCGGCCGTGCTCGGGGTTATCGTACTCAATGAGAAGTTGACCATTAATCTTGCAGCTGGTCTATTACTTGTAGTAATTGGACTGTTGATGCAAGGTTTTTCTGCAGAAGATAGCGTCCAAAAAACTAAAGCTTAGTTACCTTGCTTGCAGATTAATTAGCTAAAGCAAATTAGGAATCTTTTGTTCCGCTGCCAAGTTTGCTCGCCTAAACACCAGCGTTACAAGCGTTGAGATGATGACGATAAACAACGAGTACAGCGCTGGAACAAGAAGTATTTTGTCCACTCCAGGGTTCTCAATGTAAACCGCGACAATGACAGCAATAGCCAATGGCCCGTTGTTGATGCCCGTTTCCAGCGCAATAGTGCGCGCATTCATAGGGTGCAAGCGAAGCAGCTTGGAGAGGTAGTACGCGACTGTGATGCCAACTAGTCCCATTCCAATAGCAACCACGTAAGTTGGCCACTGCGTAGTGAGCAGTAGCTCCCAGTTTCGTGGAACCCAAATGGCAATCAAGAATGGAATAAACAACAATCCAACGACGGAGCCAAACAACTCCAACAAAGCTCCAATGTTTGAACTGAACTTACGTACCAGCATTCCCAAAGCAACTGGAATGATTAGTCCAACAATAACAATTGCCAATTCCCCAAATTCAATTTGAAGTGATTCATCAAGGCCAAGCAGCCGTGAGTAAATAAGCAGCGCAGCGGGAGTCATTATGAAAGCCCACAGCGTTGAATTGATCGTCATCGTGACACTGAGTGCGACATTTCCTTTTGAGAAATAAGTAAACAGGTTCGAGGTAGTGCCCGCTGGCACACTACCCATGATCAAGGCACCTAAAGCAATTAACATGACGTCGCCACCATTAGAAAATGGGAAAAGAACAGTCACAATTAAGAGGTAGGCAGTAAGTGGCATTATGCCAAATTGCGTTAACCAGCCAATTACAAGTCCCCACGGCCGGCGGATAGCCAAGGAGAAATCTTTTGGTGTTAATCCTGCGCCCAAGCCGAACATGATAACAAGAATAAAAATCCGCAGCAAAGTTTGCTCGAATTCATTTACAACCGTGGCTTCGTTGGCAATTTCCTCGCTCAAGATTCTAAGTGTGCGCATCGTTAAGCCCCCTTGTTGGCGTCGGATTTAGCTGATCTAGAAGCAGTAGCTTCATCGCGCAAAGTGCGACGAAGAATTTTGCCTATTGGGCTTTTTGGAAGTTCGTCAACAAAGATGATGTCCTGCGGAATTTTGTAGGCCGATAGATTTGTTCGGCAGTAAGCAGTCACTTCAGCTGGACTAGGGGCAGGAACTGAGGCCTTAATGTAGGCCTGCACCCGTTCACCAGTTTGCTCGTCGGGAACACCAATAACCCCAACTTCAAGAACTCCAGGAACTGCAGCAATTTGCTCTTCAATCTCATTTGGATAAACGTTGAAACCGTTGACCAGAATCATGTCGTGAGTTCGATCAACAATCGTGAAGTAGCCATCTGCGTCCATGGAGGCAACGTCGCCCGTGTGGAGCCAGCCATTCTGAAGAGATTTTGCGCTTTCATCGGGCCTGTGCCAATAGCCAAGCATTACCTGTGGACCGCGCGCAATTATTTCTCCTGGTTGCCCAACAGGAACTTCGTTGCCGTTTTCATCGACACATTTAAGTTCAGTTGATGGAACTGGAATGCCCACAGTGCCATCTTTTGCTGTGCCGGTTAAAGGGTTAAAGGTTAAAACTGGAGATGATTCCGTTAATCCGTAGCCTTCAACAATTGGAGTGCCAGTTAACTCGCGCCAACGGGTAGCAACTGAAGCCTGAAGCGCCATTCCACCAGCGGCGGAGGCATGTAAATACTTAGGAGGTGCGTCTTGAAACCAACGCTCATTAAGTAACGCGTTAAAAAGAGTATTCACACCACTTAGCCAAGTGATTTTGTAGTTATCAAAGGCGCGCCGAAGATTACCAGGTGGTCTTGGTGATGGCACCAGGATGTTTCTTGCTCCGTTGTAGTAGAAACCTAACAAGTTAACGGTGAAAGCAAACACGTGATATAGCGGTAGCGCAGTTAGAACTGTTTCTTTGCCAGCGCGCATGCCGCTGCCACAATGGGCAATCATCTGCAACGTATTCGCCACCAAGTTGCCATGACTTAACATCGCGCCTTTTGAAACCCCAGTGGTTCCACCGGTGTACTGCAGCGCAGCTAAGGTCTCGGAATTTAGACCTGTTATGTAGCCGCTGACCTTATTTTCTTGGTATTTAGCTTTACCCGAAGATATAGCTGCTGAAAATTTAGTGTGCTTAACTTCAATTTTCGGAATCGTCTTACTCCAGAATTTTTGAACTCCGCGAATTACTCCGCCAACCATGGTTGGGAAGAATTCTGAGATCTTTACAGTTACAACATTTTCAATACTGGTACTTGCCAGGACTGCTGGTAGGCGATCGGCAAACATATCGATGACGACTAAAGTTTTAGCGCCAGAGTCGCTGAATTGGTGAATCATTTCATTTGCGGTGTACAGCGGATTTGTGTTAACCAAAACACAACCTGCTTTAAAAATACCGAAGGCGAGTATTGGAAAGCTCAAGCAATTGGGTACTTGCACTGCAACTCTGTCGCCAGCGGCTAAACCAAGATCTTCGCGAAGATAGGCCGCAAAGTGATCAGAAAGCCGATCAACTTCAGCGTAAGTCAAAGAGCCATTCATACCATTTGGCATCACCTGCGTGAAAGCGATTTGCTTTTTGTATTGGCTCGCTGAACTCCTAAGGAGTTCTGGCAAATTAGCGAATGCAGCTGCTGGAAGTTGATGTGGAACATCACTTGGATAGTGAGCTAGCCACGGACTGTTGGTCATCTTTGCTCTTTTCCGCAATCTCTAGCGAGGCAAATGTGTTGCCGCTGGAGTGTTTGCCCATAATCATAACGGTCTAGTTCCGCCAGATCAGGGCTTCACATATAGAAATTGCAGGTGTTTTCCTAGCAATTTAACGCGCAAGTAAACGCCTGGAATCGGTCGCTCAAAATAATCGATTACCCTAGAAAGTGTGAGCGTTATGGACATTGGGTTAGTTATAGCCGGACTGGTACTCCTTATTGGAGGCGGTGAAGCGCTGGTTCGAGGCGCTGGAACCCTGGCATCTAAGGCGGGTATTTCGCCGCTAGTTATCGGCTTGGTGGTGGTCTCGGCAGCAACTTCTGCCCCAGAGCTCGCAGTAACTGTTGGCGCGATGCTAGATGGTGAGCCAGATTTAGCAGTTGGAAATGTTGTCGGAAGTAACATCGTAAACATTCTTTTAATTCTGGGACTATCGGCGGTTATAAGTCCGTTAATTATTAAGCGACAACTAGTTCGATTCGACATGCCAGTAATGGTCGGAATGTCAATTATGTTTCTTGTCGTTTGTCTTGACGGTCGAATCAGCTTGTTTGATGGACTACTTCTTCTTAGTGCTGTGATAATTCATGCAGTCATTAGCATCGTTTTAGGTCGCAAGAAAGAACTTTCTCCAATTTCAAAGCCAGACGAAATGCCGTTAAACAGCAAGCCTGTTTCACTTTGGTTGGCAATACTTTTGTTAATTGCGGGTATCGGTTTATTAGTTCTAGGCGCTCAGCTCTTGGTAACTGGAGCCGTGAACATCGCTACTGAGTTAGGAATTAGCAGCCTTGTAATTGGGCTTACAGTTGTCGCCATTGGCACCTCGCTGCCGGAACTTGCAACTTCATTGATTGCGATTCGACGCGGGGAAACAGACATGGCGGTTGGAAATGTTGTTGGAAGTAATATTTTCAACATCGGCATCGTGATTGGTATTCCAGCAATTTTGTTCGGTGAGGGCATCCCAGTTGCAGCAGCAGCAATCGCGATCGATTTACCCTTGATGCTTGCCGCTGCTTTAGCCCTGGTTCCACTTGCGTTTACCGGTTTTTTTGTGGCGCGGTGGGAGGGCGCACTGTTCGTACTACTTTATGTGGCCTACACCCTCTACTTAGTGCTTGCCTCAACTCAGCACGATGCGGCAACCGGATTTACCTCAATCATGCTTTGGTTCGTGCTTCCATTGGTGGCAATGACCTTGGTAGCGACTACGGCATATGAGCTTGGGCTTATTAAGGGCAGAAAGAACAGGACTTAGTTTGGCTTCTGGGCTTGCTTCGCCAAGTGGGGCGGGGCCCGAGGAGAGAGTTTATCCGTTGATTGTGTTTGACTATTCACCCATGCACTCTGTTAAGCGGATAAAAAGGTGAGTGACATGAAGCTCTGGACAAAAACAGCCACAGCATTGGCGTTTTTGGGGTTATCGACTCATTCAACGTCTGCTGCCGCCGACAACTTGCAGCAATACGCGCAAAAAGCCCATAGTGCAGCGCTCACTATTCATGGAGTTCCAAAGAGCGATTCCACAGCGCGCTTTGTCAAAGTGTTGTCGGATCACCCAGGTAGAGCCACCGCTTTAACTCTCCAGCAAAAATCCGAGATCAGGGAGATCCTGGCAAACTCAAAAGCTAAGGCCAAGGGCAAAGGAAATCGAAACTTTGTCTGCACGGGTGTAAGTCTTCCTGAACAACGGAATTCAATGTATCGAGCTGTGCGGCTTCGAGCTCAACTGGCCTGTGAGTATGCCAAATCAGTTGACCCTGCTATCAAAATCACCGTAAGAGAAAAACTATCCGAGGAAAGAAAGTTAAATGGGCGGGTTGAAGTCGTCAGCCAACAACAATCTAGAGTTAAGAACTCGCTACTACTCCCTTAAATTTTCCCCGAAGTTCGCACGTGCCTGGGCAAACGCCGGCTGTGGTTGTCGGCATCACCCTGCGAGTAGGTATTTGCCACCATCTTCTCATCGAGGTTGTAGGTAACCTCGAGTGTTTCCTCAAGAATGTATGCCACCAAGAAGCCAACGCTCTCGCTGCTTGGAGAGTTCAAAGAGTAGATCGACAACATCCTGTGGTGCATTTACCCGCCACGGCGCTGCGGTAGAACCATCGCCGACCTTCACTCCGACATCTTGACTGCTGAGTGTTGTGAATACGGACTCATCGGTGACGTCGTCGCCGATGAATAAGGTCATGCTGGCACCTACCCGATGCTGGAGCGCGGCAACGGCGTCTGACTTTTGGGCGTGCAAAACGCTGAGTTCAATTACTTTCTTGCCTTGTTGCACAACAATCCCCGGAAACTGCCCGGGGCCCATAACGATGCGTTCAATTAGGTCCTTGCCGTCCGCGGGTGAACAACGGCGCACATGAACGGCGACACTGCCAGGCTTAATCTCGATATGGGCGCCGTCAATGTCTGAACTCAGTTCAGTACTTGCAGCAACACACTGGTCCAAGAGTCGGCGCTGTTGCGAGTTGGGTGTGAATTCAACGTCCATCTCGGCACCGTGGCTTCCCACTAGATGTATTTCACTCGGTAACTGAGAAAGTTCCGCGACATCACTAAGTGCTCGGCCAGATATAACGGCCACTGTGGTTGATGGGAGCAGCGAGAGTTCTCGAAGTGCGACAACAGCATCTGCTAATGGTTGCGCAAGCGACGGGTCATCAACTATTGGGGCAAGCGTGCCGTCATAGTCACAGCAGACAAGAAGGTGGGGCGTTGCTGCCAGTAGGTTCAGGAACGAGTCCTTGAGATTCACCAGCTTCGGCGCAGGTGCGTCATCGCCACCCACCGCAATTGAGTGCAGAGTTCCCAAGAAATCATTGGCCCATGCACTCGAATCAGATTCGAATACGACCTTGCGCATTCGGTGCATGCGATTTCTTCGGTCCTGGTTTTCTGCAAGCACGACATCGCAGATGGCAACTTCCAGGCCTACGGTATCGAATGGATTGACCAGCCACGCATCGGTGAGTTGAGCAGCAGCGCCGGTGAACTCGCTGAGGATTAGGGCCCCAGAGTCGTCATTGCGCGAGGCGATGTATTCCTTGCATACGAGATTCATCCCATCACGAAGTGGAGTCACGAGCATCACATCTGCGGCGAGGTAGAGCGCCACCAATTCCTCGCGCTCCAAACCTCGTCGCAGGTAGTGAATTGGGGTAGCACCCAAGCTCGACAGCGATCCATTAAACCGTCCAACGAGCAGCTCGATCTCGTCCCTGATGTTCTGGTACTCGGAGAGATCTTCACGGGAGGGAACGGCAACCTGGACAAAGACGGTTTCGGTGGGATCGAGTTGACCTGACTCAAGTACCTCAGCGAATGCCTTCAGTCGGATGTCGATCCCCTTCGTGTAATCAAGTCGATCGACACCCAGTAGCAGAGTCTTTGGGTTACCAAGTTCGGTGCGAAGCTCAACTGCCCGTGCACGCACCGCGGGGCTTGCTGCGATCTCGGCAAATCCCGCTGCGTCGATTCCGACTGGGAACACCCCTATCTCAGCATGTCGATCACTGAGTAAAACTCTGCCTGAATGGATATTGGTCCCGAGTAAGCGCTGAGTTGAATCCCCGAAATTGGTTGCATCGCCGTGGGATTGGAACCCGATGAGGTCGGCGCCAAGCAGACCTTGGAGGATGCTATGTCTCCAAGGCAATTGAGCGAAAAGCTCGCTTGGCGGAAACGGAATGTGCAAGAAGAAACCGATGACTAGGTCTGGGCGTCGCTCTCGAAGCAGTTGCGGCAGGAGTTGCAATTGATAGTCGTGCACCCATACGGTTGCACCCACTTCGGCAATCGAGATCACATGATCAGCAAAGGCTTGGTTCACGCGCTGATAGGCAGTGAAGTGATTGCGGTGGAACTCAGGGGTCACAACTGAACTGTGGTAGAGCGGCCAAATCGCTGTATTGGAAAAGCCCTCGTAGTAGCCGTGGGCATCCTGCGGATCCAGACTCACCGCCTCTAGCTGCATCTCGCCAAGGTCCACATCAGGCACTTCGTCACCGGCGCCAACCCAGATCGAGGGCCTGGTACGCAGGATGGATTCAAGTGCACTGACGAGTCCACCAGGAGCAAGACGCCAAGAAACGGGGCCAGAATTTGGATCTTCATCTGTGTAGATCGGCTCTAGGGGGAGCCTGTTGGCGACGACTATTAACTGGTCTGAGTTCAACGCTTCTATTGGCATGACTGTGTTCCTTTGATCATTGATCCGCTGCTTGCGAGCACTGTGCGGGTCATAATTTAGGCGTTGACATTGCAGCCATTGGTCTTTTATTAAGTATGACAGCCGGTGTTTGGGGAGTCAAAGATTTCCGGTGAAGCACCTGAATTACTGCGAGCTGACGTTGCAATGAGGAATGAAACGCCAAGTGCCAACTCTTTACTTGAGTCAAATGCAGCTATTGGAGAAAGTTCTGAGCTTCGCTTTCTCAAATGCAAATTCAAATAACCCTTGTTTACTGGCGTTTAATGACAGATCACAATTTGATAAATTCCCTGATAATGCAAAAAAAAAGGCTGCTAGTTCACAGCACCGTTGTAAAACTAAAACGAAATGGCATTAACAGAAGAGAAGTATTTAAATTTTGTTAATACTTTTATCTAGATTCAGTAAAAGTCCTAATTACACGTGGCTTAGAAACTATCGCAGCCTGCGGATAATGTGACCTGGAAACTCTTCGAGTCCAGCAACCTGAGCGCCAAATAGGGCAGCGGCAATAGCTTGCGCGCCATCCACTAGGCGAGGTCCGGGCCGCACAATTACGGCGTCAGCATCGATCGCCCAAACCGCACAGTTCAAAGCAAGTTTGTCCATAATGGCTGACGCTTGTGCGGTGGCACCATCAAGGTCAAAGCCACATGGCGAAATGATGATGTGTTCAGGCTGGCTCGCGTTAATGCTTTCCCAATCAGTTTGCACTGAGCGTTCGCCGGGTAGCGCCAGAACAGGGTCACCGCCAGCAGCGCTCACAATGTCAGGAACCCAATGGCCACTGAGAAACGGTGGATCAACCCATTCCAAAACGAAAACTCTGGGGCGCGCTTTTTGACCTTGATGCAGCGTGACCCGCTCTTGCAAGGCCGCAAGGCGTGCCCGCAGCGAAGTAACGAGTTCGCTTCCTCGTTGCGAAACTCCTGCTGCATCCGCGACTGTCTGTACAGATTCGATTACCTCGGACAGGTTTTGCGGATCAATTTGCAAAACGGTAGCGTGACAATTTAGCCGCTCCAACGCTTCATCCACATCGCCACTGGCCACCGCGCATACCCGGCATAGATCTTGACTCAAAATAAGATCTGGATTGCAACGCGATAGCGCAGCCTCATCTAGGGTGTAGAGCCCACCGCCACCTGCCATCCGTTCGCGAACCAACTCATCAATTTGCAGTGGAGTCAGGAGTTTAGTATCCATGCCTCCAACGACAATTTCTCTATCCACCTGGGCCTGTTCGGGGTAGTTGCATTCAAAAGTTACGCCAAGTAATTGATCTGACAATCCAAGGTCAAAGATAATTTCGGTGGTTGAAGGTAACAAGCTGACGATTCGCATTGACTCAGATTACTTGATTTTCTTCACGGCGGTTGAGTGAGGTTGCGTGGCGAACGCGACCAAAGTTATGCCTGGTTTGCCAGCGCCTACAGCACCTGGTCTCAGGTATTGCATTTGGGTTACGTAGGTAACTGCTAGCTGCATTGTGTATCGAAAAGCAATCGATTGTCAGCAATACTCAATTGGGTTTGAAATAAGATTCAAGCGTGGCAAGTGATGCAAAACCCAGGACCCTTTGTGACTGAGCTAGTTGCAAATGCCTCAAATCATGCGGGCAGATCCGTTTCGCTATCTCTTTTGGGTAATGGACTTGCTGGGACTGCAGGAACGGCTGCGGTTTTGTATCCGTTTAATAGCACTGCGCCTGTTGTGGGTTTTATTCGCCTGGTATTAGGAGCCCTAACTCTTTTGTTACTTGCGCCATTTTTTGGCGGCAAGGTCAAAAACCTCCCTAGGTTGCTTACTCGCCGAGGTGTTTGGATTATGGCAATTGCGTCAGCTTCTTATCAGGGATTCTTTTTCGCG
>JBDNJO010000033.1:0-2564 GCA_041687715.1 Candidatus Nanopelagicales bacterium | reverse complement strand
GGCATTCTGCCAGGTCACGAACCCGTGCTCTCTTTATTGGTAAATGGCGTAGTTCGCATTGAGTCAGTGGAAGGTGCGAAAATTGCGATAGCAGTCCATGGTGGCTTCATTGCCATGGACAGCAACGAGGTTCGGGTATTGGCTGAATCGGCTGAGCTGGGTTCACAAATTGATGTAAATCGCGCGCAGGCTGCTTTGACTCGTGCGCAAGGTGAAGTCTCACCAGAGGCGCTAGCCGCGCTTCATCGCGCTGAGACACGTATCAAAGCAGCAGCTGCCATAACTTCAGTTGTACTTCATAGTTAAGTAAAAAATGTAATGACCAAGTTGCGCAAGTTAATTTCTTGAATAAAAAATCCGGGTTTAAACCCGGATTTTTTATTTTATGTCTTTAAGTTAGCTATTTTACCTTGAAGGCTTCGGAATTAACTTTCGCAGCGGGCGCCACAATTTGAATTCGGTAAGTACCAGAGCCACTAACTTTTATTATTATGCTAGTTTTTGATTTTATTTTTTTGACCGTAATCCATTTCTTCCCAGATTGACGTTGCACCCAAATTTCTGACCCTTTTGGCGCTGTCACGGGAACCTCTAACTGACGTTTTTTAACTGAGAAGGTTTTGAAATTAACTTTCTCAGCGGGAGGCACAATGCGAATTCGGTAAGTACCAGATGTACTAACTTTTATTGCTGTGCTAGTTTTTGATTTTATTTTGTTGACCGTAATCCACTTCTTGCCAGATTTACGTTGCACCCAAGTTTCTGACCCTTTTGGCGCTGTTACGGCAACCTTGAACTGACGTTTTTTAACTGACGAAATTTTAAGTGACTCACCAATTGTTGGCATTGCAACAACAGGTGCTGGCGCAGGTGCTGGCGCAGGTGCAGGTGCAGGTGCAGGTGCTTGTTCGGCTGCGAGCCTGGCCGCCTCGGCGGCTATTGCAATGTCTTGAGCGCGAGTGCTTCCACCTGGCATAAGTGCTGTTGCATTAACCACGCCGAATCCCAGCTTGTCATCGATACGAATTCCATTGCCTAACCCTGAAGTGGCCTGCAACATCTCTAGGACTTTTGCTGGCGTAAGCAGAGGATATTGAGCAAGAATTATGGCAACTACTGCCGAGACATGCGGGGCAGCCATTGAAGTGCCATTAAGAAATTCGTAGTTTGAATCGCCATCGGAATCTGTACATGCAGTTTTCAGCGCTTCGGGCGCTGAGCAGGTTGAGAGAATCTGATATCCGGGAGCAGACACATCAACCGCTGGACCAAATGTTGAAAAGCTTGCCCATGTTCCGTCACTCTTAGTGGCACCAACTCCAATAACGCCATCATCGCTGGCTGGATAGTTTGGGTTGTTGGTTGTAAGTGCATTATTTCCAGCTGCTGCTATTACTACTACATTATTTTCAATTGCGTAGATAACTGCTGCGGTAATACTTGCATTTTGAACTTCACTACCCAAAGACATGTTGATTATTTGTGCGCCGTTGTCTGTAGCCCACATAATGCCACATGCGACATCGGTCGAGTCACCTGAGCCAAACTCATCCAGAACTCGGACTGGGAGAATTTTTACAGCTGGTGTAACGCCTCGGATGCCAATGCCACTGGCGGCAATGATTCCTGCAACATGTGTGCCATGACCATTTGGATCCTTTCTTCCGGAACCCGCACTGGTGCAACTAGCGTCGGAAGGTAGATCAGAATAATCGACACCATCAAGCACTTGCCCGCCAGATAGATCAGGATTGGTCGAGTTGACTCCACTATCAATTACTGCGATTTTTACATCTTTACCAGCAGTTGAGATATCAATTAACTTGGCATTTATGGCAGGAAGTGACCATTGCTGTGCGCCATAGGTAGGGTCTGCAAAGGTCTTGACCTGGCGAACCTGGTCAACCGCGACGACGGTTGGATCTGCAGCTAACTCTCTAAGGGCACTACTTAAGTCTTCTTTGGAATCTAGTTGCATGGAAGAAAAGCTTGGCTCGCCATTAACATCTCGAACAATACTTAATTCTAGGAACCCATCGGCGACTGCCAAGGTAAGTTCTGCAATAGGCGCTTCGGCATATTTCGCTAACTCTTGCCAGGAATTGTCAGCTGAAACTGGGTCAGCAGTTGCTTGCCAGGATTCTTGTGTTGGAATTGAGTCGACTGCTTGAACTGGCGCTGCAACAAGGCCCGAAAATACCAATGAGATTGTAGTAAATAAAAAATACAAGGAAGATCGCCATGAACGCACTTGATCCGCGTGACTTTCATTGGTGATCATGTATGAACCTTTCTACTCTCCAAGTCTACCCGCACCAAAATGCCACGAAACCTAGAAAACCTTGGTGCTTATCCAAAATATGGCCATATTTCACCAGGCTGTGGGGTGGACTAAGCGCACCTCTATGCTCTTGCTATGGCGCCACGGATTGCAGTTGTCGGAAGTATCAATGCTGACTTAGTAGTCCAAATGCCAAAACTTCCTGGCCGCGGGGAAACTGTCAGAAGTTCCGAGCCACTTTGGTTCCCGGGCGGCAAAGGCGCCAATCAAGCAGTGGCCGCAG
>JBDNJO010000032.1:0-13374 GCA_041687715.1 Candidatus Nanopelagicales bacterium | reverse complement strand
GAACGCATCATGCGGGACATCACAAAGATTTTGGCAGAACAGCGGGGCGAAGTCCCTCCCGCAACTCCAATGGATCGCCGAAGCGCACCACCAAAGAAAGAAGACTCGTAATGCGCGTAGCAGTAATGGGAGCGGGTTCTTGGGGCTCCGTGTTCGCGATGATTCTTTCGGATGCCGGTTGTGATGTGACACTCTGGGCTCGCAACAGCGCCATAGCTGATGACATAAATTCAACTCACATTAATCATGCCTATCAACCAGATTTAATTTTTCCGGCAAATGTAGTTGCGACTGCGAATCCAGATCAAGCGCTTTCTGGTGCGGACTTAGTTGTCTTAGCAATGCCAGCCCAAACGCTTCGAAGCAATTTGTCTTCCTGGAGTACTTCGATTCCAAGCCAAGCGGTAATTGTTTCACTCATCAAGGGCGTCGAACTCGGTACCGCTGAGCGGATGACGGAAGTTATTGCTGAAGTTGCCAAAGTCTCATCGGATCAAGTCGCGGTAGTTTCGGGGCCAAATTTGGCACACGAAATTGCAGCAAAAGAGCCAGCCGCTACAACTGTGGCCTGTGCAAACGAAACTTTTGCTAGGCGCATTCAGGATGCCTGCACAACCGATTATTTTCGCCCTTATTACACAACAGATGTTGTTGGGGTAGAAATTGCTGGCGCAGTCAAGAACGTTATTGCATTGGCAAACGGCATGGCCGTAGGACTTGGCTATGGCGAAAACTCGCAGTCCGCATTGATGACCCGAGGTTTGGCCGAAATGTCCCGTCTTGGCGTCGCACTGGGCGCGAACCCACTAACGTTTGCAGGCCTTGCTGGGGTGGGCGACTTAATCGCTACTTGCCAATCGCCACTTTCGCGAAATCGCACGATTGGTGTTTACCTTGGTGAAGGCAAAACAATTGCGCAAGCCCAGACTCTGACAAAAACAACTTCAGAAGGTGTGCAAAGTTGTCAATCCATTTTGGATTTAGCAACTCGTCACGGCGTTGAAATGCCAATTACCCAGCAAGTCGTAAATGTGATTCATCATGGATCGAGCGCGGAAAAAGTTTTGAAGACTTTTATGTCTAGGCCAACAACAGCTGAAGAAGGTCATGAGCAGATGGAGCACATGTAGGTACTAATAACCCATCTTCGGTTGGGTTTGACTGGTTACTTCACCAGTTGCATTAAGTGCTTGCTCTAAGTCAGACCAAATATCATTTACGTTTTCAATTCCGATTGAAACTCGTATTAAATTTTCTGGTACTGCCGAATTTTCTTTTGGCCAACGGCGGCGACGTTCGAGCAAAGTCTCCACTCCACCAAGTGAAGTGGCGTAAGTAATTAGTTTCACGGATTGGCAAACTCGCTCTGCATCTTGCGCATCACCCGCAACCAAGAAGGACAGCATGAAGCCTGGGCCATCTGTTTGTCGCTTAGCAACATCAGAATTTTTTGAGCCACCAAGACCGGGGTAGTAGACAGCTTCGACTTTGCTGTGAGCAGCCAGGCGCTCAGCAATAATTTGCGCGTTACTTTCGGCGCGATCCACTCGAACCGCAAGTGTGCGCAGACCGCGCAGGGCTAAGTAAGAATCAAATGCACTTGGAACTGCTCCCAGTAAAACTCTTCGACTGATGATCTTTTCAGCTAAGTCAGCATCATTTGTGACAAGTGCGCCCATCAATAAATCCGAGTGACCTGAGATGCCTTTAGTGGCACTATGCATAACTAAATGCGCACCAAGTTCCAGTGGCCGTTGCCGTATTGGAGTCATGAAGGTGTTATCAACAGCTAGGTACGCGCCATGACTTCGAGCAACTATTGCTGTTGCTTCGATGTCACAAATTTCCATCATTGGGTTAGTTGGAGTTTCAATCCAAACCCAAGTTGCAGGATTACCTGCGCCGGCAATTGCAGTTGAAACAGCTGCTTCATCAGTAACATCAACCAGGCGCAATTCGATTCGCCCTAATTCATGAAGTTCAGATAGCCGCACGGCAACTCCGGTGTAAGAGTATTGACTTGCTACAACGGCGCTGCCTTGCGGGAATAAATCAAAAATCGCGTTTGCCGCTGCCATGCCACTTGAAAACGTCGTGCACTGACCGCCTTCAAGTGCGCCGATTGCAATTTCAAGAGATTCCAGTGTTGCATTCCAATCGCGCATGTAGCCATACGGTCCGCCAGCATGCAATGTGCTGGAGAGCACGATTGGAGGATTCACAGGACCATCCGGCGTTACTGGCGGTCGACCAGCTTGCACTACTGCAGTTTCGATGTTTGTGAAACTGGCGTGGTTGGGTGACTGATTCGGATTTGAATTATGCGGCGCGCTCATAGGGAAAACACTAGTGCCAAAGGTTTTCCCAAGGATTCGGTAGCGTTGTGCAAGTGAGTAAGAAAATCCGAGTCGCCGTAATCTTTGGCGGACGCAGCAGCGAACACGCAATTTCCTGTATCTCGGCAGGCAGCGTGCTTCGAGCATTAGATCGCACTAGATACGAAGTTGTTCCGATTGGAATTACCAAAGCTGGAAATTGGGTACTTGAAGCAGATGACGCCGAGCGCCTCACCGTAAAAGATGGCGTATTCCCGCAAGTAGATGAAAAAAATCCTACTCTGCTATTCACACCAAATGTCACAGCAACTCAAATTCAAGTTCAGGGGGCTAACCCAGAATTTATTGCCAATGTTGATGTGGCCTTCCCAGTACTTCACGGTCCGTGGGGCGAGGACGGCACGATTCAAGGATTATTCGAACTTGCAGGTATTGCGTATGTTGGCTCCGGTGTTTTTGCCAGCGCCGCGGCAATGGACAAAGCTCACCTCAAGGCCATGATGCAATCTGCTGGACTTCCAGTTGGCCCATATGAAGTTGTAACAAATGCCCAATGGACCGCGCAGCGCGAAGCTAGTTTGGCGCGTATTGCATCGTTAGGTTTTCCAGTATTTGTGAAACCAAGTCGCGCGGGATCAAGCGTTGGAATTTCTAAAGTGAAAACCCAAGGCGATCTGATTGCTGCAATTGAGTTAGCTCGCCAGCACGATCCAAAAATTATTGTCGAAGCAAGCATTGAAAACGCCCGAGAAATTGAATGTGGCGTTTTAGATAGCGAAACTGGTCCGAAGGCAAGTGTGTGCGCCGAAATCATTGTGCGCGATGGTCACGAATTCTATGATTTTGAAGCGAAGTACGTGGATGACTCAGTTGAACTATCAGTTCCAGCTAAGCTCGATCCAGAATTGCATGAAAAACTTCGTGCACTAGCGGTCTCTGCTTTCCTTGCAATGGCTGGGGAAGGCTTGGCTCGCGTAGACATGTTTGTAACAGGCACAGATGTCGTCATCAATGAGATTAATACCATGCCAGGATTTACTCCGATCTCGATGTACCCACAAATGTGGGCTCAAACAGGTTTGGATTACCCAGCATTAGTTGATGCATTGGTGCAAGACGCACTTCGCCGTGGCGTTGGCCTGCGCTAATCGTTAACGTGTAATACATGAGCGAACAAACAGTCGGCGAACTAGGTGAGTTCGCGCTAATTGACGCAATTGCTGCTCGCTTGGAAACAACTTCAGCAACTGCGGTTCCCGTTGGTATTGGTGATGATTCCGCAGTTGTCTCAGCTAAAGGCGGCAACGTCGTTGCCTGCATGGACTTGCTTGCGCAAGGTGTACATTTTCGCCTCGATTGGTCCGAGCCGAATGACATTGGTCGCAAAGCTGCAGCGCAAAATCTTGCTGATATTTTTGCGATGGGCGCCAGACCAACTGCCTTACTTGTCGGACTCGCGCTCCCACAAGAAACTCCAGTTGCTTGGGTCATGGGATTAGCAGATGGCTTAAGTCAAGAAGCAGCGCAGGTTGGAGTCACAGTAGTTGGTGGCGACATAGTTCGCAGTGGTTCCATAGTTATCAGTGTTACTGCTTTAGGTGAACTTGGAACTGCCAAAGCTATTTTGCGTAGTGGCGCTAAACTAGGGGACGTACTGGCAATTGCTGGTCGACTTGGATTTGCGCAAGCTGGATTGTTAATGCTCTCACGCGGATTTAGGTCACCAAAAGTTTTAGTTGGTGCGCATCGGGTTCCAGAGCCTCCGTATGAATTAGCAAAGTTAGCTACGCATGCCACATCAATGATCGATATCAGTGATGGCTTAGTTTCAGATTTAGGACACATCGCGCAAGCCTCGAATGTGCAAATAGACATCGAGTCAAATAAGTTTGAAATTCCAGAAGCATTAGCCGCAGCAGCTTCCGCGTTTAATGGCAATGCCATGGAATGGATTTTGTCTGGGGGCGAAGACCACGCTTTTGCGGCAACTTTTGCAACAGCTAGTGCGGTACCGAATGGTTGGACAATCGTTGGCACGGTTAATTCAGGTATGCCAGGAGTAAGTGTTGATGGCGCAGAATATTTAATTCGTGGCTGGGATCATTTCGCCGGAAACTAAAAATCCCCGCAACAAAAAGTCGCGGGGATCAAAAGATGATTTCTAACTCAAACGCGAGACACCTTGCCAGCCTTGATGCAAGAGGTGCATACGTTAAGGCGCTTTGGTGAATTGTTCACAACCGCGTGCACGGTTTGAATGTTTGGGTTGAAACGTCGCTTGGTACGACGGTGTGAGTGGGAAATGGCGTGGCCAAAGCCTGGGCCTTTGCCACAGACATCACATACAGCAGCCACTTTGACTCCTTGAAAAGTTGAGGTATTTGCTTGGTTAAGCCTTGCCAGACTACCTGCGATTGCTCAGAAATTCCAATTCCGACCAACTGCTGGCCAATTTCCTGCTTCAGGACTGGGTCATTACATGGCAGTGCGTATGGCAAGAACTTCTCGGACTCACGGCAATTTGCACAGGTAATCTATGGGTGTGGCAAAAATGCAAACTAATGGGCACAGTGCCACCCAGTTCTTGCAAACTGCGCATTTCCTTGAAGCACTGGCTAATTTTGCCGATTTATTGGCTAGTCACGAGCAAGTCATTAATGATCTGAATGTCTATCCAGTCCCAGACTCTGACACTGGAACAAATTCATTACTCACGATTAGAGCGGGACTAGCGGCGCACTTAACACCAGAAATGGGTTTAGGAAATGCGGCTTCACAAATTGCAATGCAGGCAAGCTCTGGCGCCATGGGAAATTCAGGCGTGATCTTGGCGCAGTACTTAGTTGGCTTTGCGAGCGAATTACCTGACCAAGCATCTCAACAAGATTGGGCTGCAGCCTTGAAAGCAGCGGCTATAGCTGCGCGTACCGCAGTACTTACTCCAGAAGAAGGCACGATGTTAACGGTTGCCCATGCCGCAAGTGTTGTACTGCCAAGTGAAAACTTTGAAAACTATTTTCAGCAAATTCAATTTGAGGCGCGAGCAGCACTAGCCAGCACGCAAGAAATGCTCCCAGCTTTAAAGCTTGCCAAAGTTGTTGATGCTGGCGGGGTAGTTATTGCGCTGTTGCATGACAGTTTTGCGCAAGCAATTGGAGTGACAACGAATCCGCTTTCGATCACTCCGCGAACTGGAACGATTGCTAGGTATGACGGGACAAAATTTGAAGTTATGTTTTCAGTTAGTTGTAATTTGGACACTAAGAACGCGTTGGAAAAAACGTTATCAACACTTGGTGATTCGATTGCGATTTCTGGCACGCAACCAAATTTTAAAATACACGTCCATAGCAATGACCCGGCAGCAATTATTGAATCTAGTGAACGCTTAGTTGAACTAGCCGACATTCAAGTAATTGAATTCGAAAGCTAGGCGCCGTAATGCAGGTACTGACATGACTGACTTAAGTACGCCGATTGTTACCGTGGTTGGCGCCAAGATGGGGGCACTTCTAAAGTCTGAATTCGAAATTGAATCAGTCGAAGATCTACTTCGCCACTATCCGCGCCGTTATGAACAGCGCGGTGCACTAACTGACTTAGGCAGTTTAGAAATTGGTGACCATGTCACAGTGCAGGCGCAAGTAAAGAGTTTCAAGAATTTAAAGAATGCCAAGGGTGGCACTCGGCAGGAAGTTGTAATTAGCGATGGCACGGGCTCACTAACTTTAATGTTTTTCAATCAACATTGGCGAGAAAAAGATTTAGCGCCAGGGCGCCAAGGTTTATTTGCTGGCCAAGTTTCCATTTTCAACAATAAGCGCCAATTAACGCATCCAGATTATGAGTTACTCGCCGAGTTCGCTGAAGTGAATGCGGATGATTACGCCGAAGCCTTCTTGCCGGTGTATCCAGCCACAAAGAAACTGCAGACATGGACGATTGAACGAAGTATTGACTTAGTTTTAGCTGGACTTGGGGAAGTGGAAGATTCCCTCCCAGTTGAAATTCGCAACTCGCAAAACTTAATGGATCTGACTTTGGCATTGCGGGAAATACATAAACCTACCTCGCTGGAATCACTCGAGGCCAGCAGATTGCGACTTAAATGGGATGAGGCGCTCGCACTGCAAGTCGTATTAGCAATCCAGCGCCACGAGGAACAATCTTGGCCGGCCATTTCCCGTACTGAAAAACCCGATGGCTTATTAGCCGCTTTTGATGCCAGGCTGCCTTTTACCTTGACGCAAGGCCAACAGGACGTTGCCCAGACAATTGCTGGCGAAATGACAGCGGGTCACCCAATGCACCGATTACTGCAGGGCGAAGTTGGCAGTGGAAAAACTGTTGTTGCAGTTCGCGCCATGCTCACAGTTGTTGATTCTGGCGGTCAAGCAGCGCTGCTGGCGCCAACAGAAGTATTGGCAGCCCAGCATTTTCGGGCAATCACGAATTTACTTGGACCACTAGCGCAGCGTGGCCGACTTGGCGCCCACGATGAAGGTACTGGCGTCACGCTCTTAACGGGTTCAATGACGACAGCAGCTCGCCGGCAAGCGCTACTAGACATCACTTCAGGTCAGGCGGGAATTGTGATTGGGACGCACGCCCTGCTAGAAGATCGTGTGGACTTTTTTGATCTAGGACTAGTTGTGATTGACGAACAACATCGCTTTGGTGTTGAGCAGCGCGCCACATTAGTTGCCAAGGCTGGAAGTGATCGACGTCCACATGTTTTGGTCATGACAGCAACACCGATCCCGCGCACAGTTGCCATGACTGCTTTTGGCGCACTTGATATTTCAACACTGAGTGAGTTACCGGCTGGAAGATCGCCAATAACTACACATGTCGTACTCTCCGCCGAGCAACCTTCCCATTTAGCGCGAACCTGGGCGCGAGTAGTTGAAGAAGTTCAAGCCGGTCATCAGGCTTACGTTGTCGTGCCACGCATTGCAAGCCAGGAAGATAAAGAATTACTTCCCGGACAACGTCAGGCAATTGCGCTAGAAGATTTAGCGCCACAGTTGATTTCGGGACCATTAGCAAGTGTTCGGGTGGATTTAATGCATGGCCAAATGTCAGGCGCAGACAAAGATGACGTAATGCAGCGCTTTGCAAATGGGCCAGCGAATTCCGACGGTGTTGATGTTTTGATTTCAACCACTGTTATTGAAGTTGGCGTGGATGTTGCGAACGCAACAATGATGGTAATTATGGACGCTGATCGTTTTGGAATAAGTCAGTTACATCAATTGCGTGGTCGGGTAGGTCGAGGCAGCGCACCTGGCTTATGTCTGTTAGTTACGGAAGCTCCACAGTTTTCGCCAGCACGCGAACGCCTTGCGGCAGTGGCCTCCACAACTGATGGTTTTGAGTTAGCTGCCCTGGACTTATTGCAACGTCGCGAGGGTGATGTCTTGGGTCGGAATCAGTCTGGTGTGCGTTCAAGTTTGAAGCTCGTAAGCATACTGCGTGATGAGGAAATTTTGGAGCAAGCAAGACTTGCTGCTGTGGCAATTATTTCTAGTGACCCAGAGTTAACATCTCAACCAGCATTAGCTCGCGCAGTGCAATCACTGATTGATAATTCGCGAGCGCAGTTTGTGAAAAAGTCATGACACGAATTATAGGTGGCGACTTAAGAGGCCGAAAGTTAAAAGTTCCAGAGGTTCAAACTCGGCCAACTTCAAGTCGAGTGCGAGAAGCGATTTTTTCCTCAGTCGAACATGCTGTTAGTGGATTAAGTGATTTGCGAGTTTTGGATCTATTCGCTGGCTCCGGAGCACTTGGCATTGAATCAATTTCGCGCGGGGCCGCCGAGGCAGTATTAATTGAAAAGGATTTGCGAGCCGCTGACACGCTTCATTCAAATATTGAATCGCTTGGATTGAAAACTGCTCGAGTTGTAATTACGGATGCGATCGAGGAAACGAGCAAATCTTCAAGCCGTGGAAAATTCGATGTGGTCTTTATTGACCCGCCGTATGAATTAGTTGACGAGCAAGTAGACGTCCTGCTTGGACAGCTAGTCAAGAATGGTTGGCTTGCTGATTTTGCCCTTTTAGTTGTAGAGCGTGGCGCAAAATCAAAGGTGATTTGGCCGAAAACAGTGGAAGAACTTAGGCAAAAGTTTTATGGTGATACAACTATTTGGTACGGTCAGTACCTAGAAGAAGCAGTAGCAAATGATGAAGGTGAGTGAAGTGTCAAAAGAGAAAATTCGAAACGCAGTATGCCCTGGATCTTTTGATCCAGTAACTTTTGGGCACCTTGATGTTTTTGCTCGCGCAGCCGAACAATTTGATCATGTCACTGTTGCAGTTCTGCAAAACAGCACCAAGGCTGGTCTGTTTACTATGGAACAGCGCATTGAAATGATCACTGAATGCGTTAAGCCATATCCAAACATCGTGGTGGACACTTTCAATGGCTTGCTAGTTGATTACTGCCGCGACCATGGAATCAATGCAATTTTCAAGGGACTTCGCGCAGTATCGGATTTTGATTACGAACTTCAAATGGCCCAAATGAACTCTCGTCTCGGAGTGGACACCTTATTTGTGGCCACTAATCCGGAGTACAGTTTCTTGTCCTCAAGCATCGTTAAGGAAATCGCCAAATTTGGCGGAGATGTTGCCGGATTAGTTCCAGAAAACGTCCATCAGGCACTGAAAGCCCAATTTCCAAGAAAATCCTGATTTTGTGCGAGTTTAGCGATTGTCTCGATTTGGGAGAGCCACTAAAAACGCGCTAATCTAGCCATTGGTCTTTAACGAGGCCGAATGAGCCATACTTCCAGCGAGGAATACTGTGTCTACCCTCGATCCAAGCTCGCCGCTAGTTCTAGATGCTAGAACTTTAGGGCGACGTGCAGGATCGATGAAGAAACTAGATTTTTCGGTGGCAGCCCCGGCTGATCTCGGCGTCGGATTGATCGCAGTCCCACCAGGATCTGAAATTGAGTTTGATCTCAGGCTTGAATCAGTCATTGATGGGGTGCTCGTCACCGGTAGTGCTTTATTAACGGTAGCGGGGGAATGTTCGCGGTGCTTGGAGCCATTGTCTTTCGATACGGAAGTCGACCTTCAAGAACTTTTTGAATATCCTGCCACTGATTCTCGAGGTCGCCAGATTGAATCTGGTAACGATGACGATGAACAACCGAAGCTAGATGATGATCTAATCGATCTAGAGCCGGTTATTCGGGACGCAGTATTGCTAGCTATGCCGCTAGCGCCACTGTGCCAACCTGATTGCGCAGGCTTGTGCATCACTTGTGGTGAAAACCTCAATGATGTGAGCGATCATGCACATGAAGAAAATGATCCGCGTTGGGCTAGCCTTGCGAATCTTAAGGATTTAATCGAAGAATAAGATCGACGTTTTGAACTAAAGAGTTTGAATCGAACTACCGAAAGGATGGCAGACCGTGGCCGTTCCCAAGCGTAAGACTTCTCGTAGCAACACTCGTCACCGTCGTTCCGCATGGAAGGCAACTGCCGCAAACCTTGCAACTTGCGATCGTTGCCGTGCGCCAAAGTTGCAGCACACTGCTTGCCCAACTTGTGGCACATACGACAAGCGCCAGGTCCTTAGCGTTTAATCGTCGTGGCCAAGTCCACATCGAACGATCTGCTTTTTGACCGACTGGGTTTAGTTTTTGACGCCCAGTTACTCGAATTAGCTCTAACCCACAGGTCATTCGCCTACGAGTCAGGCGGGTTACCAACTAATGAGCGACTTGAGTTCTTAGGGGATTCTGTTCTTGGCGTCGTGGTTACTGACGCCCTGTACCATCGTCATCCGGATTTACCCGAAGGCAATCTCGCAAAACTGCGCTCCGCTGTTGTTAGTGCTCGCGCATTAGCGGTTCAAGCGCGCCGGCTAGGGCTTGGCGAATTCATTCGACTAGGTCGCGGCGAGGAAACAACTGGCGGGCGCGATAAGTCTTCAATCTTGGCGGACACTTTTGAAGCGATACTTGGCGCCGTTTACATTGACTTAGGGATTGAAGTATCGCGTGAATTAATTCTTCGCCTACTAGATGATCAACTTACTGAAGCTGCCGAACTTGGCGCTGGGTTGGATTGGAAAACTTCACTCCAAGAATTAACGGCAGAACTGGGAATCGGTGTTCCGGTTTATGCAATTACTGAATCTGGCCCGGATCATGCCAAGCAATTCGTTGCCCAAGTTGTAATTGCCGAACGTAAATATGGCCATGGCACGGGAAGTAATAAAAAAGAAGCAGAGCAAGAATCTGCCGCTAGCGCGTACGCCGAACTATTGGCCGATCGCGAAGCCGAAGTTGATTAAAATAAGCAGGAGCCATGCCAGAATTACCAGAAGTAGAAGTTGTGCGTCGGGGTATTGCGACCTGGGTTAGTGGGCGAACCATTGAAACAACGCAAGTTCTACATTCTCGAGCAGTGCGCAATCACATTGCTGGACCAAAAGATTTTGCAAGGCGCTTAAAAGGCCGCACTATAACTTCGGTAAATCGTCGAGGAAAGTTTATGTGGCTAAGCCTGGATGATGATCACGCGCTAGTGACCCATCTTGGAATGAGTGGTCAGGTTTTAGTGCAGCCATTGGATGCGGAGCCCGAAAAGCATATGCGCGTTCGGTGCACTTTTACTGATGGTGGCCGGGCTATGCATTTTGTTGACCAACGCACATTTGGCGGGATGGCAATTGAAGAGTTGGTCGCAGTTGATCATGGCCAGTGGGTGCCCGAACCAGTAGTTCATATAGCACGCGACCCACTTGATCCTTTTTTTGAACCGGAATCATTTGTGACTGGAATTCGAAAGAAAAATACCCAAGTTAAGCGCGCCATTTTGGATCAAACTTTGATCAGCGGAATTGGAAATATCTATGCGGATGAATCACTTTGGCGTTCAAAGATTCACTGGGCAACACCCACCAATCGTTTAACAAAAGTTCAAGCAACCACATTGCTCAAACACGCCACTGAAGTTATGGCCGAGGCGTTGGAGCAAGGCGGCACTTCTTTTGATTCGCTCTATGTAAATGTGAACGGGGAAAGTGGGTATTTCTCACGAGCACTAAATGCCTATGGCCGCGAAGGCGAGCCGTGTGATCGCTGTGGCAGCATCATGCTTCGCGAGGCATTCGCAAATCGCTCATCGTTTCGGTGCCCACGATGCCAACGCAAGCCCCGAGTCTGACAAACTAATCGCTGTGGGAAGTATTAACCTGCGCGTCATGCGATGTGTGTGATTTGCCATGACATACATGCCCGTTGATGGCACACCTGATCGCATTCATGTTGGCGCGCGCGCCCTAAATCTAGATAGTTGGATTGAGATCAATGAAAATTACGAAGCAGATGTGGCTTATAAACGATCGTTGCTTGGCGATAAACATAATGAAGTTTTTGTTTCGCTACCACTTGGTGATCATGGCTCGCGTGAAGTTTATGCATTACTGAGCGAACATTTGCCCCGCATATTTCCTGAATTCTGGCCAGCTGGCGTAACTAATGATGAGGCTAGGCATCCGCTAGAAGCAGCTTCACTATTAGTTCAAGAAGACTTGTGTGTCATGACACAAGTAGGAAACGAATGGATACTTTCTGCCGCAAGCTTGTGTTTCCCAAGCCGCTGGGACGTGCGAGAGAAGATTGGGAAAAATCTATTGGGTATCCATGCCCCAGTTCCGCACTATGAAGAAAAAATTGGAACGGCCACGCAAAATATTTTCGACAAGCTGACTTTGGAACGCCCAATTTGGCGAGTGAATTGGACAGTTATGGATAGCGGCGAGCTTCATCAACCAACTGCAGTGCGCGATCCCGATGCGATGCAAGTTTCGCCCGAAAATATTGAGCAGACTCTTCATTTCCGTCGGGAACGCCAGACCCTTCGTAAACTACCTGAATCAGGGGATATCCTGTTCACAATTCGCACTTATTCCAACACTTTTGCCGAGGTAATTGAGCGGTTTCCAGATTTTCGAAAAAACATTGGCGCCACAATTGCGGGCGCTTCCCAGCAAACTGCGGATTACAAGGGCTGGGCCAGAATTCTCAATGATCTGCAGGCCTGGTCGCAGGCCTAAATTACCTGCCCAAATCTAATGTTTGCAAGGGTAAAAGATAGACTGTGGTTTATTGCTTTAGCCAGCTGTGTCCACTTCCCCGACCAGCGAAAACCAGAGAGATTCGCGTGTACCTCAAGAGTCTGACGATCCGCGGCTTTAAGTCGTTCGCATCCTCAACGACTCTTAATTTCGAACGGGGAATCACCGCAGTCGTGGGACCTAACGGATCTGGTAAATCGAATGTGGTTGACGCGATCGCTTGGGTTATGGGTGAGCAGGGCGCAAAGAGTTTGCGCGGCGGAAAAATGGAAGATGTTATTTTCGCTGGCTCCTCTGGCCGAGCGCCACTTGGTCGCGCTGAAGTTTTATTAACTATCGACAACACTGATGGCGTCTTACCAATTGATTATTCCGAAGTAACAATTTCGCGAACCATGTTTCGTAATGGTGGATCTGAATATGCAATCAACGGAACAGCTTCACGATTACTTGATATTCAAGAGCTGCTAAGCGACTCAGGTATTGGTCGTGAAATGCACGTTATCGTTGGTCAAGGTCAACTACGTGACATCTTGCTTGCAACACCGGAGCAAAGGCGTGGATACATCGAGGAAGCTGCAGGCGTACTCAAGCATCGCAAGCGCAAAGAAAAGGCATTGCGCAAACTTGAAGCAATGGAAGTCAACCTCACCAGAGTTGAGGATTTAACAAATGAACTTCGCCGCCAATTAAAACCACTGGGCCGCCAAGCTGAAGTAGCCAGGCGAGCAAACGTTATTCAGTCAGATGTTCGCGACTCACGACTGCGCCTACTGGCTGATGATTTAACGCAAATGAAATTAGCGCTGGCTGCTGAAATCGCGGATGAAACAGCATTGCGGGAACGTCGCAGTGAAGTTGAAAGTGAACTGACTGCAGCAAAAGCGCGCGAAGCAATTCTTGATGCCGCGATTGCAGAATCTGCGCCAAT
>JBDNJO010000031.1:0-9766 GCA_041687715.1 Candidatus Nanopelagicales bacterium | reverse complement strand
GGCCAAGAATCATTTGATGGCGTCCCACAATTCATGCCAGCCATAATCGTGGGTACTGTTTGCACGCTAGTGAGTTTGGCGGCTTGCAAAGATTTCAAAACACACGCAGCGCCGATTGCCTCCACGCTGAGCACAACAGGTGAGGGTTGGCTTTTACTTCGATAGTGCGCTAACACTGAGTGAAGCAATGACCCAACACCCACAGGTACTGCGACTAAATCTGCGGGTGGGCACCCAATCTCGCGAAGTTGTTTATCGGTTTCTACGCACAGTGTTGAATAGCCCTCAATGATCCAACGGGGGATCTCTTCATAACCTGGCCATGACATGTCCTGGATGTGGATTGCATTATCCAGCGTCGAAGTTATTTCTTTCGCTAGTTCAACCGCTTCGTCATAGTCACCATCAATAATTGTGATCTCAGCGCCTTCACCTGCGATGTTGTTAATTGCTTGCTCACTGACACCATCTGGAATAACGATGGCGCATTCCAGTCCGAGGCGCTTTGCCATGTGAGCCACAGCGCGGCCATGATTGCCATCAGTTGCTGCTACCAAAGTTGGTTTGTACTCAGTGTCAATAGCTTTTTTTACATCATCAAGATCTGCTGGATTTGCGCCATTAGTTAACGCTTTGGCAACTGCCCAAGCAGCGCCAAGAATTTTAAATGCGGATAAATTCATGCGCGCTGATTCATCTTTGAGAAAAACTCTGCCAACACCAAGTTCAGCTGCAACGGATGGAAGTTCAATTAGTGGTGTAGCTGCGTAATTTGGAAGACTTTCATGAAACTGTAAAACTTCTTGGGCTGGTGCAGCGCAAGTCCAAGTGCGCGCTGCGGAATTGGAATACCAAAGTTGATCAGAAGTCATTGCTCGAGTATTTCAGTGTGAGTTGGAAAGTGCGTAATTTATTTTCACTTCGCTATTTCGAAAATATAATTTTTACCCGGTGATTCGTTGCAAATAAGCGCCCCGAAATTTGGACAAAACGCTTAAGTACGAAAACTTTTTTAAAAATATGATTAGCCAAAAATCCATTGAAATATGGGTTTTTGGTGGATTTCCAGAAAAAGCCCATAGTTTTAAGCGAATATGACTTGTCAAACGAATGACACGTGTGTAATTTAAGTAGCAAGTTCGGGTAACCGAGCACGTAACGCACTTGGTAGATGGCTCGCATCAGGGCAGCAATCGACTAGTTACGACGAACCAGGAGGTTCCAGGTGAGCGAATTCGCTCTGCTTCCCTTCACTGAAACTGACGAGCTGGGATGGCACGAACGTGCGCTTTGCGCCCAGACCGATCCAGAAGCATTCTTTCCCGAAAAGG
Organism: Candidatus Nanopelagicales bacterium; assembly: GCA_041687715.1. Classification (GTDB taxonomy): domain Bacteria; phylum Actinomycetota; class Actinomycetes; order S36-B12; family UBA5976; genus UBA5976. Next base: position 8,435 of record JBDNJO010000031.1, on the reverse strand, counting down.
GCGGCTCTACTCGCGAAGCAAAGCGAGTTTGTGGCTCATGCGAAGTCAGGGTCGATTGCCTTGAATACGCATTAGAGAACGACGAACGATTTGGTATTTGGGGTGGCTTGTCAGAACGTGAGCGCCGCAGGCTAAAGCGGGAGCAAGCAAGTTAAGTAAAACCAGCAATCTTTATCAGCTTCAATCCAAACGGATTGAAGCTGATTGCTTTTACGCAGGCTAATTTAGTTACGTATTTCCGGGCCTTCATAGCCTGGGTCTATGTCATCTGGTCGAAGGCCAGTAGCAAGGCTTACTAACTCAGCTAAAACATCCCGAATCACGCGCGCGAGCAATTCTTTATCTTGGGAACGCATTTCAATCGGTCGTTGGTAGAGCACTATGGATGCGGGATTACCTTGATCAATTCGACCCAGTGGCACATGACCGCTGGCAAAGGTTAAGTCTCGGTGGTTTGGAATTTCTTCCAAGGCAAATTTGATTGCGGTGAGCATGGTGCCAAGGCGGGCATCTAGGTCCTCGACAGCCTCGCGCATTTGCCGAACAAACAATTGATCACTGGATTCATGAAATGGCGCAGAATGCGGTAGCGCTGGCCCGCGCAGACCGCGATCATGACGGTCACGTTTGACATTTAACGGTGTTTCAGTGCTCACTAACTCAAACCTAACGGTGTTTCGATACCCATGATCCAAGACTATGTCGACTAGTTTGTCCAATGTGGGAGCCAGACATTGTTCAAGGCCGTCATGCAGTAAACGAGCAGTGGCGACGTTGACATATGTCTATGCCGACTCGACTGCGGTACTTGGCCCACTTGCAACTTTTGCAGAGCCACATTGTTATGACTTATGTGAAGACCACGCAGCTCGGATGTCGGCCCCACGCGGGTGGGATGTCGTCCGGCTCGCACCCGATCCAGAGGCCCTCAAACCAAGCGTGGATGACATCGAAGCATTAGCTAATGCGGTGCGCGAAGTTGGTCGAGTAAACCCAGCCGATGAAATGGTGGAAATTAATCGGCGCGGACATCTTCGAGTTCTGCGAGATTCTGGGCAAAATCCAAACACCTAAATTCCAGCACCTACACTTACTAAATGCGCGATTTATCAGCCCTAATTAAGGCTTACGACATCCGTGGGGTTGTTCCAGAGCAATGGGACGGCGAACTATCCCGCGAAGTCGGAATCGCTTTTGTTGAAATCTTAAAGATCCGTGCCAGTGATGGTGGCGCTGGGCGCATTGTGGTGGGCCACGACATGCGACCAACTGGACCAGATTTAGTGGCGGCTTTCATCGATGGTGTCACTTGCAGTGGAGTTGATGTTGTAAACATCGGGCTATGTTCTACTGATGGTTTGTATTTTGCATCCGGTCGCTTAGACATACCTGGAGCGATGTTTACTGCGAGCCATAACCCTGCTGAGTACAACGGCATCAAGTTATGCCGGGCTGGCGCGGCTCCAGTAGGACAAGATTCAGGACTGTCACAAATTCGGGAACTTCTGGAAAGTGAAAAGTTACCTGAGTACGCAGGCTCATCGGGCAGTTCAACTTCGCAAGATATGTTGGCTGATTACGCACAGTACTTACGTGAATTAGTACCGCTAGAAAAATCGCGCAAACTTAAAGTTGTCATTGACACTGGAAACGGCATGGGCGGTTTCACAGTTCCCGTAGTTTTAGGTGGCGAAATTTTTGATGCGCTGCCGCTAGAAATTGATGCGATGTATTTCGAACTTGATGGCTCATTCCCAAACCATGAAGCAAATCCCATTGATCCAGAAAACTTACGCGATTTACAGAAGCGAGTTTTAGAGGTTGGCGCGGATATTGGGTTAGCTTTTGATGGCGACGCTGATCGATGTTTCGTAGTCGATGAAAAAGGCGGCATCGTTGACCCCTCGACATTGACGGCATTGATTGCAACGCGCGAGCTTGCAAAGTCACCTGGCTCCACCATTATTCATAACTTGATTACTTCGCGCGCTGTCCCTGAGATTGTTTTGGAACACGGTGGCAAGCCAATACGCACTCGTGTCGGGCATTCATTTATCAAAGCAACAATGGCGGAGAGCAATGCAATTTTTGGCGGCGAACATTCTGGACATTTTTATTTCCGAGATTTCTGGAAAGCAGACTCTGGAATGTTGGCAGCAATGCACGCTCTGGCAGCTCTCGGTGAGGCGCCAGCATCCACGACTCTTAGTGAATTGCTTAAACCATATTTGCGCTACGTGATGAGCGGCGAGATAAATACTAAAGTATCGGACGCAAAGGCTGTTGTTGCGAAAATCAAAACTGAATTTGCAAATCGAGCCATCGATACTGATGAGCTTGATGGATTGACCGTCAGTTTAGATTCCGGTTGGTTTAATGTTCGCTCGTCTAATACTGAGCCACTGCTAAGACTCAACGTAGAAGCGACAAATCCCGATGATATGTCAGCAATCCGGGATGAAGTTTTAGGAATCATGAACGGTAGTCTTTAAGTCATGAATAACGACTTGTTGCTTGATGACATCGAGGGCATGGCTGCCTTTGATCAAAGCAATATGTTGGCGGCTGTGGCGAGCTCTGGGGCGCAAATGCGCGAAGCAATTGCAACAATCGATCGCGCACTCCTAGAAGCCGTCGCCCGAGATGCCCAGCCCCGAAATCTTGTAATTGCTGGACTTGGTGGTTCAGGCGTTGGTGGACAGGTGCTGCGCGCTGTTCTTGGGCATTCCGCGCCAATCCCAATACATCTAGAGCAAAGCCATAGCCTGCCTGGCTGGGTTGGGCCCATGGATGTCGTCGTAGGAGTTTCGTGTTCGGGGACTACAGAAGAGACACTGACGACAACAACTGAGGCAGGACGCCGCGGTGCGCGCGTGATCACAATCGGTGCTGGTGGCAGTGATTTAGAAAAAGTTTCCGAGTCCATAACTGGCGCAGTTCACTTTGCCATAGATGCCAAAGGACGAAGCCCGCGGGCATCCCTTTGGACACATGCCACGCCACTGCTTCTAGTTGCGAATGCACTAGGTATTGCGCACATCGATGAATCTGAATTTGAAATTGCTGCAGATTTAATGGATGAGTTAAGTGTCGCCAATGGTCCAGTTAGCGCCCTGTCAGATAACGCCGCAAAAGTGCTGGCGTTATCGTGCGCAGAATCGCTACCTATGGTCTGGGGCACCGGAATGATTGGGGCAACTGCGGCAGCGCGATTTATGGCCCAGTTAGCTGAGAACGCAAAGATTCCGGCAGCGCATGGCGAACTTCCGGAAGTTGGCCACAATCAGATCGTCACTTTTGATGGAGTATTGGCTGGCGCAAAAGCAAGTGAAGACATATTTCGAGACCGCGAGTTCGAGGCGATCGAACGCCGGATACACCTTTACATTTTGCGCGACACGAATGAACACCCAGCCGTTGCAAAACGAATTGGAATAGTTGGACAGATTGCAAGTGATCGAGATGTTCCAGTGACATTAATTCAAGCAAAAGGCAATCATCCAATAAGTCGGTTAGCGTCGTTGATAATTCCAACTGACTGGGCAAGTGTTTACGCTGGATTAGCGCTAGGTCTGGATCCTTCGGAAATAAGTACCATCAATCAATTAAAAGCTGGCTTACTCACTTAATACTTTTAGCAGCCTTGATTTGTTCAAAAGATTTTTTCGCACATTAATCTAAGGAATCTAAACATGAGTACTGAAGGTGGCACAAAAGCCGTCATCGCTGCATTAATGGCAAATTCGGGAATTGCGGTAAGTAAGTTTGTAGCGTTTGCCATTACGGGTTCCACTTCGATGTTGTCGGAGGCTATTCACTCAGTTGCCGATTCATTTAATCAAGTTTTGTTGTTAATTGGTGGTAAACGTTCCAAGCGCGTTGCGGATGATCAGTACCAATTCGGTTATGGCCGAGTTCGCTATGTTTACGGATTCATGGTTGCCATCGTGCTGTTTATGGTTGGCGGTATTTATTCCTTTTACGAAGGTTGGCATAAATGGAATCATCCAGAGCCGGTAAATAATCACTGGATTGCAATTGGGGTATTAACAATTGCAGTCATCTTGGAATCTTTTTCACTACGAACAGCCGTGAAGGAAACTAATAAAGTTCGTGGCAAACGTTCTTTTGCGAAATTTGTAAGAGATGCCCGGCAACCGGAATTGCCAGTAATTTTGTTAGAAGATTTTGGCGCATTGCTCGGTTTAGTATTTGCAATGTTTGGTGTCAGTTTTGCTGTAGTCACAGGTGATGGTCGCTGGGATGGTATGGGTGCGATGGCCATTGGCACACTCTTGATTATCATTGCCATAATTTTGATCCGGGAAATGTCCGCGATGTTAGTTGGCGAAGGCGCCCTGCCGGAGGAATATGACGCAGTTAAGGCGGCTTTAGAATCAGCGCCATTGGTGGAACGGGTAATTCACCTTCGCACACTTCACGTTGGCCCCGACACCCTATTAGTAGGAGCCAAAATCGCTATCGAGCGAAGTGACACAGCCCAGGATATCGCCCAAGGCATCGATGAAGCTGAGCGTTTATTGCGGTTGGCTGTGCCCAGCGCGCAATACGTGTTCCTGGAGCCCGATCTAGATAAGAGCAAGTAGCCTGATCGCCCATTACTCCAGCCAGTTCAGCTCCTGACGGCTGGTTATGCCACAATAGAAACACCGCTAGCCATCGAAGCCTCGTGACGTTGCGGATTTTTAATCCCAATCGTTTTCGCAAAATATCCAGTTTTCAACAGGAGTACGCCATGGCCCTTGGCCCAAATGATTTCAAAGTCGCCGACCTTTCACTTGCTGAATATGGTCGTAACGAGATTCGCTTAGCTGAACACGAAATGCCTGGCCTAATGGCCATGCGCGCAGAGTTCGGTACCACAAAGCCACTCAAGGGTGCTCGCGTTATGGGCTCACTTCATATGACAATTCAAACTGCAGTTTTGATTGAGACTTTGGTTGAACTTGGCGCTGATGTGCGCTGGGTATCTTGCAACATTTTCTCAACCCAAGATCACGCAGCAGCAGCTGTTGTCGTTGGTCCAAACGGCACAACTGAAAACCCAACAGGTGTTCCGGTTTACGCGTGGAAAGAAGAATCGTTGGAAGAGTACTGGTGGTGCACTGAGCAAGCACTTCGTTGGCCAGGACAAAGCGGTCCAAATATGATTCTGGATGACGGCGGCGACGCAACTATGTTGATTCACAAAGGAACTGAATTTGAAAAGGCTGGCTTCGTTCCTGATCCAGCTGGGGCAGACTCCGAAGAGTTTGGTGTTGTGCTTTCGCTATTGCAACGTTCACTGGGCGAAGATCCGCAGCGCTGGACCACAGTTGGCTCAGAAATCATGGGCGTCACTGAAGAAACCACAACCGGTGTACTGCGCCTGTATGACATGTTCCGCGATGGCAATTTGATGTTCCCAGCGATCAATGTGAATGACTCTGTTACAAAATCTAAGTTTGATAACAAGTACGGCACTCGCCACAGTTTGATCGATGGCATCAACCGCGCAACTGACACTTTGATGGGTGGCAAGGTTGCAGTCGTTGCAGGTTATGGCGATGTCGGCAAGGGTTCAGCTGAATCACTTCGTGGCCAAGGCGCGCGCGTTATCGTTACTGAAATTGATCCAATTTGCGCATTACAAGCTGCCATGGACGGTTACCAAGTTTTGGAACTCGATGACGTTATTGGCACGGCAGATATCTTTATCACGGCAACTGGAAATAAAGATGTCATCAGCGTTGACCAAATGTCCCAGATGAAGCACCAGGCAATTGTTGGAAACATCGGCCACTTTGATAATGAAATCGACATTGCTGGGTTACAGGATTACCCAGGCATAGTTCGTCGCAACATCAAGCCACAAGTTGATGAATGGATATTCCCGGATGGTCACAGCATCATCATGTTGTCTGAAGGCCGTTTGCTTAACCTTGGTAACGCAACTGGACACCCATCCTTCGTGATGAGTAACTCGTTCACAAACCAAGTTCTTGCACAAATCGAACTTTATTCCAAACGCGATCAATACGAATTAGGTGTGCACGTATTGCCTAAACACTTGGATGAAAAAGTTGCTCGACTGCACCTTGACGCTCTAGGCGTGAAATTGACTGAACTTTCCAAAACTCAAGCTGACTACTTGGGCGTAGCTGTCGATGGACCTTACAAGTCAGATCACTATCGCTACTAAGAATGAATCCTCTAGATCCGCAAAACTCTGACGGCGCTTCCGGTTATCCGGGTGCGCCGTGGGCGGTTAGGCGCGCACTTGCTCGTGGCGACCAAGTAAAGATTCCGACCTGGGGAATGGGCGACGCCGTAATTACGCTGCTTGGATATGGCGTTGTCGGCTTTAGTGTGAGCTTGCTTTTAATGTCACAAAATGTCGATCCCCAAAACGGCTGGGGTTTAGTAATTGCTTTTGGCTCACCTTGGTTATTACTTGCCGGCTGGCCGATCTTTATAGCAATCAAAAAGGGAAACGGGCCAAAACTTGATTACGGATTAGCTGCGCCGCGCACTCACTTGCGCTTGGGAGCAGTTGTTGGGCTTGCCTCGATTGCTGTGGCTGGGCTGCTTGCACTTGTAATTCAAAAAATTACTGGACCATTTAATTCCGCTGCTGCCGAAGTTGGTATGAATCAAACAGGCGCAGTACTTATTGTGTTTGCCTTGATGGCAATGTTTGGCGCACCAATTGTTGAGGAGATTGCATTTCGCGGCTTACTCTATGGCGCGTTAGTTAAGGCGCACATTGCCGAGCGCTGGGTTGTCGTCATCACTGCTGGAATCTTTGCGTTGATTCACTTTGAACCACAGCGATTTTTACTGCTGTTTGCAATTGGATTACTGTTTGGTGAGTTGCGCCGTCGAACTGGCAGCACCAGCGCCGCGATCATGGCCCACATAGTTAACAACACTCCTGGCGCACTAGTTATTTTGTTCTCGCCGTTTATTGGTTAGTGAGATAGCGCGCAAGCCAACTAGGCTTATGACAGTGAGCACCCCTCGAGTTGGCGTAATTGGTGGTGGCCAACTTGCCCGAATGATGCAACCAGCAGCAATAAATTTAGGTATTCACCTGCGCGTACTTTCCGCCACAGCAACTGACAGCGCAGCCCAAGTTATTCCAGACACAGTTGTTGGTTCCCATGAAGACTGGGAATCATTAAAAGCGTTTGCGCTCGAGTGTGACGTGATCACATTTGATCATGAACATGTACCAATTCATTTTCTTGAGGACCTAGAGAAGCTAGGAGTTGCAGTTCGTCCTGGCCCGCAGGCTTTACGTTACGCCCAAGACAAAATTGAAATGCGAAAAGTTTTAACTGATGCTGGAATTGCTTGCCCAGTATGGAAAGAAATAACATCACAGGTTGACTTAGAAGAATTTGGCAAAGTTGTTAACTGGCCATTGGTTATCAAAACTGCGCGCGGCGGCTATGACGGCAAAGGCGTTTGGGTCATCGATGACCTGACTGAAGGAATTACGTTAGTCGAACAGATTCAAGCTGACGGAAATCGAGTTCTAGCAGAGGCGCTCGTGCCGTTCACGCGTGAGCTAGCGGCTCAAGTAGCCCGTAGCCCACATGGTCAATGCGTTGCGTATCCGATTGTGCAGTCCACCCAAACTGATGGCATTTGCCATGAAGTAATTGCGCCGTGTCCAGATTTGGATGTCGAGCGCGCAGCGACTGCGCAGGCAATGGCAATCAAGATCGCAGACTTATTAGATGTTCAAGGAATGTTGGCAGTTGAGTTATTTGATACTGGCGGTGAAATTTTAGTTAATGAACTGGCGATGCGCCCGCATAATTCAGGCCACTGGTCAATAGATGGCGCTGTAACAAGTCAGTTTGAAAATCATTTACGCGCAGTTTTAGATTGGCCGTTAGGTTCCCCGGCGCCAACTGGTCCAAACACCGTGATGGTGAATTTGCTCGGTAAGGATATTGGAGATTTGCATGGCGCATTTAGGCACGTCATGGCCCGCGATCCAGGGCTAAAGGTGCATTTGTATGGCAAAGAGGTTAGGCCAGGACGCAAAATTGGTCATGTTAATGCCACAGGTGACAACATTGAAGCCTTGCTGACGCGCGCCTGGCATGCAGCGAACTACTTAACGGGAGTAATTGATGAGTAACGAGCTTGTTGGCATCATCATGGGAAGTGATTCAGATTGGGAGAGCATGTCCCCAGCTGCACAAATTTTGGATGAGCTCGGCATAAGTTATAGCGCTGCCGTTGTTTCGGCGCATCGGATGCCAGAAGACATGGTTAGTTTTGCTAAGCAAGCAGCGGCTAATGGCATGCGAGTAATCATCGCTGGCGCAGGTGGGGCTGCGCATCTGCCTGGCATGGTGGCTTCGATTACCACGTTGCCAGTTATTGGGGTGCCAGTACCCCTTGCGCACTTAGATGGT
>JBDNJO010000003.1:0-5815 GCA_041687715.1 Candidatus Nanopelagicales bacterium | reverse complement strand
TGAACAACCAATTGAAGAAGAAGACATCTTGGGCCACAAGAAACTTGCTGACTACATCCAGACACCAGTTTGCCTAGATGAATCAATTGTTTCTGCTGGTGTGGCTCGCGATGCCATTGAACTTGGCGCCACTGAAATCATTAACATAAAACCAGCTCGAGTTGGTGGGTACCTTGAGGCCGTGAAGATTCACGATATCGCCCAAGCGGCTGGAATTCCAGTTTGGTGTGGTGGCATGTTGGAGACCGGAATCGGTCGAGCTGCGAACTTGGCGTTAGCGGCATTACCTAACTTCACTTTGCCTGGCGACACATCGGCTTCAGCTCGCTACTTTGAAACGGACACCACGGCGCCATTTGTATTAGTAGATGGACATATTGATGTGCCAACGGGTCCTGGAATTGGCGTTGATCCGATTAGCGAAGTGGTGCAGCGCTATACCGTGTCCAATACGTGGGTTAAATAATTACTTCGTTGAACTAAGCTTTGGAAAAAGCGCTGGTACGCGAGACTTGTATGCTGCGTAACCCTTGTATTTTGCGCTGAGTAAAACTTCTTCCCAACGGATCTTGTAAATCAAAAGTCCAAGTAAGCCAAACCAAACTATTAACTGGGCCCAGACCCCGCTGGAAACAACCAGTCCCATGGTTAGCACTAATAGTCCGGTATAAATCGGATGACGCAGCCGAGCATAAATTCCAGTTGTAACCAATGCGCCAGAATCAACGGGAACTGGGTTTGCCGTTAATGACTTGCCAAGTCCACGAAAACCAGCAAATAGCAGGATCAAACCTAGGAAAAGAAGCACCGTTCCAGCCACATTTGCTTGCGGATTGACGTTTTGGCTATCTGGGAAAAGCGCAAGAATAAGAATCAAACCAAATTGCGCAAAAACTAAGAGCCGACCTTTTTGTGAATCATCCATGTGAAAAATTCTACCTAATAATCTTTGGCACTAACCTCTAGTTATGGGCAAAAACGTAATCGCGGGTGCACTCGCTGTGTTATTGCTTACCGGCTGTGGCGTCGCAATTCCAACTGGTTACCGTCCTCCGCAAAGTACAACGCCAGCCACAAGTGTCACCATTCTGGATGTTGCGCAACGCCAGTCCCCAATAGAAATCTCAGGTACCACTCTTTCGGGCAAAGATTTTTCAACGTCAGAATTTGATGGCATTGTCATAGTTAATGCTTGGGCATCTTGGTGTGCGCCGTGTCGCGAAGAATGGCCCACTTTCATAGAGATTGAGTCCGCGTATCCACAAATTAACTTGCTCGGATTAAACCAAGCCGATGATCTAAGTGCTGCTAAAGATTTTGTCCAAGATGCTGGTGGCAGCTGGACGCACTTACAAGACGTCGATCAGTTACTTGCCTTGGAAAGTGAAACCATCTCTGGCAATTTCTTACCTGGCACAATCGTGTTAGATAAACAGCATCGAATCGCCGCCAAGTTTGTCGGAAAAGTTACTGAGCCAGAATTAACCCAAATTATTGAGCAACTTCTAGCTGAGTAACCTAACCAATTGCTTCACCAGCGGCTTCTTGCTGCGCCGCATGCTGTTGCGCGCCAGTACGAAGTGGTACCTCACGCAGAAATAGTGCCAAAACAAATCCAATTGCCGTTAGTGGCGCTGCCGCCAAGAACACAACGTGGAAAGACTGCACAAACGCATGGTAAATAACCGCCTGAAGGTCCGGGCTGAATTCAGTTATTACCGAAGTGTTGTTCTTAAGCTGCTCAAATTTTTCTGGCGTGGCTCCAATTAGCGCAAGCGGATTTGTCACAGCTAGTTGCTTTACGCCCTCTGGAATGTTTATCGTCAATCGACTTGCGTAAAGCGAACCAAACAATGCCACTCCAACGGTTCCACCAACAGAGCGAAAGAAAGTATTAGCACTTGTTGCAATTCCAAGATCCTTCATCTCAACTGAGTTCTGTAGGGCAATGACAATAGTTTGCATTGATAGTCCAAGGCCAGCACCGATAAGCAAAGCGTAAATAGCTAATTGCCAAAATGGTGTTGTTTCATTCAAAGTAGAAAGTGCCAAAATGCCAACGGTCATTATGGCCAGACCCATGACGGGATAACGCTTGTAGTGACCATGCTTACTAATTAGCTTGCCGCTGAGAATAGACATTGAAACAATTCCCATCATGAAAGGAATCAGTTTCAGCCCAGCAGCTGTAGCCGAGTCGCCCTGCACAACTTGCAAAAAGAGCGGCAACATGATGATCGCGCCAAACATTCCAGCGCCAATAATAAAGCCAAGTGCAGAAGTTAACGAGAAAGTGTGATTCTTAAATAACTCCAAAGGCAAGATTGGTTCCTTGGCTCGCTTTTCCTGAAGTAGGAACAAGATTGTCAAAAGTAATGCGAAACCAATGGTGCTCAGTGTCTTTCCGCTGGTCCAGCCAGACTCTGGTCCAAAAACCGAAACACCAAATAGCAGTGCAGTAACTGCAGACACCATAAGAATTGCGCCCGCGTAATCAATGCTGTGCTTGCGGCGAAGAGTTGAGGCGCGAAGTGAGGAAGAAGTTAAAATGAGAGCCAGAATTCCAAAAGGAAGATTGATGTAAAAAATCCAGCGCCAGCCGGCAATACCAAATACTGTCGCACTGTCTGAAAAGAAGCCACCGAGTAGTGGACCTGCGACTGCGGAAAGTCCCCACACTGCGCCAAAGTATCCCTGGTAACGACCGCGCTCACGCGGTGAAACTAGGTCACCAATAATGACGAAAGTCAGCGCCATCAAGCCACCAGCACCAAGACCTTGAATTGCGCGGAAAGCAATGAGTTCGAACATGTTTTGTGCAGCACCCGCCAAGAACGAGCCAATTAGAAAGGTTACGATCGCAAATTGGAATACTGGTCGCCGTCCATAAAGGTCAGAGATTTTTCCATACAGCGGAGTTGACGCTGTGGATGTAAGTAAATAAGCAGTCACAACCCAGGTGTAATGCGATAAGCCATTGAAGTCTTCGACAATGCTCTTTAAGGCAGTGGCAACAATAGTCTGATCCAGCGCGGCTAACAGCATGCCGACCATAAGGCCGCTTAAAACAACCATGATTTCTTTATGAGTTGCTGGAGCCACAGGTGACTGGCTGATGGAATTTTGGGCCTGGCTGGACATATTTATCCTCAGAAAAGGTGCTTAGGGATAATGGCACTCGGCAAATTTAGTTCAAATTTCAATCTCTTGCACAGCGTAGCACTCGGTTAATGGTTGAATTGAGCCATGGCTACTCCAGAAAAAGAAACCGACCCAACTAAAGCAGCGTTTTTGGCTGCCTTGGAAAAAAAGAAATCTGGTGGAGCAAAGTCAGCAGGTTCAGCAAGCACTTCAGAGGCCTCAAAAGCTAAGTCATCTGGTCCAGCAGCTCGCCGGATGTCGCGCCGACGTAGCGGTAGTTCTTAAACTTTTCTTAAATCCGAATTCGAGACCCAGTTGGATCAAAAACTGCGTCCGACATAACTTGTGCGTCAACTACTCGCCCACCACAAGATACTTGCACAACGTCGCCTTCAATACTTTCAATGGGCAGCCAACCAAGTGCAATTGGAAATCCAAGTGACCAGCCAAATTCTGCGCTGGTGATGTAACCAGCATTCTTGCCAACAATAAAGATCGGTTGTCCAACTGTCGGCACGACGTCAACCTCTCGCAATTGCAAAGTGCGTAATCTTCGACCAGTAAGGCGACTTGCTGCCTTAAGTCCGATGTGGTCACCATCGCTTCGCACTGCAAATTCCAGACCCGCTGAAGTCGGCGTATCTTCGCGACTCATGTCACTTCCCCAGGCTCGATAACCCTTTTCAAGTCGCAAACTAGTTAACGCACCTCGACCTACAGGTATTGCGCCAACGTTGTTGGCCTGCTGCATGATCGCTTTCCAAAGTCGCAGACCCCCAGAGGAATCACTGGATAGTTCCCAGCCCAACTCGCCAACGTAAGACACTCGCACCGCAGTTACTGCAACACCAGACACAGCCGTTTCTTTCGCCGTGAAATACTTGAACTGATTATTTGTTAGATCAGTGTCAATGATTGGCGCAAGGATCTCGCGCGCTGCTGGTCCCCAGACTGCAACACAACACGTGCCATTTGTGACGTCTTCAATATGTACGTTAAACCCTGCTGCAACGGACTTGAGCCAGTACGCATCGCGCGGACTATTTCCACCAACTAGGAATCGATCCACTGCTAACCGACTGATGGTCACATCGGAAACTATTCCGCCAGTGTGATCCAGTAGCAAAGTGTAAGTAACCGAACCAATTTCGCGATCAACACTGCGCGCTGCAGCAAAACTTAAAAAGGCAGCAGCATCTGGGCCCATGACATTTATTCGACGCAGTGAAGTCATGTCAAAAATTCCTGCAACTTCGCGAGTCTTTAAATGTTCGGCGCCAGACATTGGTGACCAAAATCGACTTGACCATTCATCGCGCTTAGGAACTTGCAATCCCTTGAGCAGCGCAGCGTTGGACTCATACCAACGCGGGCGTTCCCAACCCGAGGTATCAAAGAAGGCAGCACCAAGTTTTTCTTGTTCGCTATAGAACGGCGACATCCGAACGCCTCGCGGACTATTTGAAGGTTCAGCTGGATGATGAATCGCGTAAGTATCAACGTAGGCATTGTCACAACGTTGCTCGAAATCAACTCGCGTTAACTCGGCGTTATCAAATCTTGTTAAATCTCCGGGGGCAAAATCTATGTCCGGCGCAATTCCGCAAATAGCCTGGGCCAATGAGCGTGCAGCGCCAACTGAATGCGTTGCCCAAACACATTCCAAAACCCACAACCCATCAACTGTTGGTGCTTGACCCATAAGTGGCAAGCCATCAGAGGAGTAGGGAAATACCCCGTTGTAAGCAGTTTCGAGTTTGCGGTCCTTAAGCACTGGAGCAATTAAAAAAGTTTCGGCCCAGCCTGGATCCCAATCAACTTGAGTGAATGGCAATTTAGATGGATCAGCTAAGTTTTGCGAGTTACGGACCATGTCAGCATCAGATACTGGAAGTGCTCGGTGATTAAAAGAGCCAATTCCAGCGCATTGACCTTCATCGCGTATATATATGCCGCCCTCCCAATGGCGAATAATCGGCAAGCTGGCATCTACTGCTTTATACGGCGCCAAAACTTCAAGTGGTTCAGTTATTGCATACAGATGTTCCATGGCAACCAGCGGAAGCACTACGCCTGTGCTGGCTGCAATTGAATTGCCCCAACCACCGGCAGTAATCACAACTAAGTCGGCGGCAATGACACCATTCGGGGTGCGCACTCCAGAAACTTTTGATTCCTTCGTTTCGATGGAAAGTACTTTTGTGTCACCAATAAATTTCGCGCCATTTGATTGTGCGCGTTCACCCTGAGCTTGGGCGCTTCGAAGTGCCTTACCAATTCCTTCTCGAGTTGTAACGTAGCCACCAATAAACGATGTGGGATCCAGCAGTGGATTTAAATCAGCACATCGCTGGGGATCTAAAAGTTCACCAGAAAATCCCCAAGACTGTGCGAACTCACTTCGCCGCTCTAAGTAGTTCAGGCGTTCCTGGGATTGTGCAATTTCAATGGCGCCAACTGGATAAAAGCATGGCTCACCAGCAACGTCCATTGTCATAAGTTTTTCAATTGTGTAATCGGCAAACAAATGCATCATTTTAGATGCGCTCGTGCGGGTCATGAGTCCTGGTGCATGTGAGGTGGCCCCACCCGTTTTCCAAATTGGACCTTGGTCAATCACGGTCACATCAAGTTGCCCTAATTGGGTGAGTTCATCAGCAAGCGCTGTTCCAGC
>JBDNJO010000030.1:0-6763 GCA_041687715.1 Candidatus Nanopelagicales bacterium | reverse complement strand
TGTGTTCCACACATGGCTCTTTGTGATGTCGCCAACCGGCACAGTGATCGAGTCACCAGTGTCGCGCACATCCGCACCGCGGACTAGGCCATCAGTTGGCTGCATGGCAATAGTGCGCACCATGTTGTCGCCAATGTGAAGGGCCACTTCAAGAGTTAACAAACGCTTTTCGCCATCGCCGAAATCCACATCGACCTCCAGCGCGTTGTACAGCGCTGGCATGCCTTCTACTGGAAACTCAACGTCAACAACAGGACCGGTTACGCGAGCTACGCGCCCGATTGATGTCTGAGTCGTGGTTGTCATATCTACTTACTCCCTGGTTATGCGGACGTCAGTGCGTCGGCGCCGCCGACAATTTCACTGATTTCCTGGGTGATTTCTGCCTGTCGAGCCTGGTTGGCTTGACGAGCAAGTGTGCGGATTAGTTCTTCAGCGTTGTCAGATGCAGACTTCATAGCGCGACGACGTGCGGCGTGCTCGCTGGCTGCAGCCAATAACAGTGCGGTGTAGATCATGTTCTCGACGTATCGAGGGATTAAAGCATCGAGCACAACTTCTGGACTTGGCTCGAATTCATAAAGTGGAAATAGTCGAGTAGAGAGTTTTACTGAGGCTTCTTCTTTGGAAACCTCGACAATTTCAACCGGAAGAATTCGCCGCACTCGAACTTGCTGTACAGCCATGTTTACGAAGTGGGTGTAGACCAAATGAATTTCGTCAACGCCACCTTCAGATGTTGACTTATCAAATGCTTCTAGAACACTCGCAGCAATTGCTTTGGCATGTTCGTAAGTTGGTTGATCTGTAAAGCCAGTCCAAGACTGCGCAATCGAGCGCTCACGGAACTTGTAGTAACCAACCGATTTGCGTCCGACTAAATAATGCTCTGGTGTTACGCCTTGTTCCTTAAGTAAGGAATTTAGGCCTTCACCTTCTTTAATGATGGCTGAGGAATAGGCGCCAGCTAACCCACGGTCTGCAGTGATAAGAATTACTGCGGCCCGCTTGCGGTTCTCAACTTCAGAAACAAATGCGCCTTTTGTGCTGCCATGTGAAGCGGCAGCTGAAATAGCACGCAGAAGTTCTTGGGTATACGGCAAAGAAGCTTCCACGCGCTGTTGCGCTTTTACGAAACGTGAGGAAGCAATAAGCTCCATCGCTTTCGTAATCTTCTTAGTCGACTGAACGGATTTTATCCGTCGTCGATAAACCCGTAGTTGAGCGCCCATGTTATGCCTTGACCTTCACGATCTGAGCAATATCAACATCATCTTCATCGATTGCCGCTACCGGAGCCTCATTTACAAGCGAGTGACCAGAAGTGGTGCGGAACTGCTTTTTGAAGTCGGCGATTGCTTTTTCAAGTTGGCTGATGTTCTCATCCGATAAATCAGTTGTGCTGCGAATAGATTCGAAGATTGCATTGTGATTGCGATCAACGTGATCTAAGAACTCAGTATCAAAACGACGAATGTCTTCAACTGGAACATCATCTATGTTTCCTGAAGTTCCAGACCAAACCGAAACTGCCTCACGTTCCATGGATTGTGGCTGGTACTGACCCTGTTTTAGCAATTCAACAAGGCGGGAACCACGGGCAAGCTGAGCCTTCGAGGCAGCATCAAGATCGGAACCAAAAGCAGCAAAGGCTTCAAGTTCGCGGTACTGAGCTAAATCAAGACGCAAGCGACCGGCTACCTTCTTCATTGACTTAGGCTGCGCTGAACCACCTACGCGAGATACCGAAATACCTACGTTGATCGCTGGGCGAATACCTGAGTTGAACAAGTCAGACTCAAGGAAGCACTGACCATCCGTAATAGAAATTACGTTAGTTGGAATGTAAGCCGAAACGTCGTTGGCTTTAGTTTCAATAATTGGAAGTCCAGTCATTGAACCTGCGCCAAGTTCATCAGATAACTTTGCGCAACGCTCTAGTAAACGGGAGTGTAAGTAGAAAACGTCACCTGGGTAAGCCTCGCGACCTGGCGGACGGCGAAGTAGCAGTGAGACGGCGCGGTATGCCTCGGCCTGCTTTGAAAGGTCATCAAAAACAATTAGGACATGCTCGCCCTTGTACATCCAGTACTGGCCAATGGCAGAACCGGTGTAAGGAGCTAAGTACTTAAAGCCTGCAGGATCAGATGCAGGAGCAGCAACAATGGTCGTGTATTCCATTGCACCGAATTCTTCAAGTGCGCCCTTAACGGCAGCAATAGTTGAACCTTTTTGACCGATAGCAACATAGATGCACTTAACCTGCTTCTTCTTGTCACCGGACTTCCAGTTCTCGCGCTGGTTCAAAATGGTGTCAATTGCAACAGCAGTCTTACCGGTCTGGCGGTCACCAATGATCAACTGACGTTGGCCACGACCAATTGCAGTCATTGCATCGATAGCCTTAAGACCAGTCAACATCGGTTCCTTAACTGGTTGGCGCTGCACAACAGTTGGTGCCTGAGTTTCTAGCGCGCGACGATCATCAGCAACAATCGGACCAAGGCCATCGATTGGATTTCCAAGTGGATCAACTACGCGACCTAAGAAACCATCACCAACAGGTACCGAAAGGATTTCGCCAGTTCGCTTGACTGCTTGACCTTCAGCAACCTTTGAACCATCACCGAGAAGTACGGCGCCGATTTCGCGAACGTCAAGGTTTAAAGCTAAGCCCTTGAGGCCACCTTCGAACTCAAGTAGTTCGTTGGTCATGGCCGAGTGCAGGCCTTCAACGCGGGCGATGCCATCACCTGTCTGGATTACGCGACCAATTTCTTCGCGCGCACTGGACGGTGCAAATGACTCAACGCTTTTTGATATTGCGTCGCGGATCTCATCCGGGCGGATCGAGAGTTCCGTCATGGTGTCCTGCTTTCTCTTTGGTTCTAGTTGTTGCCCTACGCCTGAAGTTGGCGTTGAGCTTGTTGAATACGGGTAGAAATTGTGCCATCAATGACGTCGCCACCAATTTGCACTGACACGCCACCGACTACGGATGAGTCGATGACTGCGTCAATTAGAACTTCCTGGCCATAGATGCGACCAAGCGCTTTAGTTATTCGAGCTGTGTGATCTGAGGAAAGCGCGACTGCCGAAGTGAGAGTTGCAACTAGTCGATTTTGTCGAGCAGCAGCGAGCGCCGATAACTCATCTAACGCGCTGCCAATACGTCGGCCACGAGTGTGGCTAACATACTGGCCAACAAGGGCGGCAGTGTCCGAATGGGCACGACCCGAGAGGAGGTCCGCTACAAGCTTTGCCTTCCCCGTTGACGTTATAGATGGATTTGAGAGAGCCATTTGCAGATCAGCTTCGGAATCAACTAGCCGGGCAAAATAGAAGATTTCATCTTCAATCTGACTTTGATGCCCAGCCTGCTCTGCTTCAGCGAGCAGGATTGATGCTCCGGCGCTTTCGATTGCATTTACTAGATCAGCGTCGTTTGACCAACGCGCAGAAACAATTGCCTTGACTACATTTAAGGAATCTGCCGAAACCTTAGATCCAAGAACATCTGTTACTAAGCCTTGTCGGGCTTGTTCGCTTGCGCCAGAGTCAGACAAATTGCGACGCAGCGAATGTTCAGCTTCAAATAAGTTGGCTACAGAAAATAATTCCTGTCCAACTACCGCAGAACGAAGCCCAGCAATTGCTTGCTGAACTTGCTGACTTGCAACTTGGCTAACAGATGACATTAGCGACCTGCTGACTTTTCTAGATCTGCTACAAAGCGCTCTACTACTGACGCTGCGCGTGCATCATCAGTAAGTGATTCCCCTACGATTCGCGATGCAAGATCAGTCGCTGCGACACCAAGGTCACGGCGAAGTTCAGTTGCAATGCGAGCGCGGTCAGACTCCAGTGAAGAAGTTGCTTGCGCAGTGACTGCGGCTGCGGCTAGCGCAGCAGCTTTCTTTGCTTCATCAATCATTACGAGACGCTCAGCCTGAGCTGCGGCGCGAATATCACTGGCTTCTTTGTTAGCTGAGTTCAGGGCTTCACGATACTGAGATAGCAACTCGGTTGCTTCAGCTTGTGATTCCAGCGCTCGAGCAAGTCCGCCTTCAATTTTTTCGGTGCGTTCTGCTGTCATTTCGCGCATGCGTGGCATGACGAATTTCGAGAACAGCACCAAAACAATGAGGAACGAAACTCCACCCCAGATGATGTCGTAAATTGCAGGCAAAAGAACGCTAGGTTGCTCACCCGTTGTTTCCGTAGCCAACTTAATCCATTGCGACATTATTACTCCTGTTGTACCTATGTTGATCGAAGTTTAGTTATCGATTTAGGTGAACAGGAAGCCTGCGACCAAGCCAATAAGAGCAAGCGCTTCAGTAAACGCAATACCCAAGAACATGTTGGTGCGAAGTACACCAGTTACTTCTGGCTGACGTGCCATGCCTTCGAGGGCTTTACCCACCAAGATACCGATGCCAATGCCAGGACCAATTGCTGCTAGTCCGTAACCAATGGCGTTTACGTTGCCTGAAATTTCAGCAAGTAGTCCCACTTTATTTCCTCTCGTTTTGTGGAATTTCTTCCACGGGTTGTTAGTGCTCCGCGCTCGTAGCGCTGTCAATGTAGACAGCGGTTAGTAACGTGAAGATGTATGCCTGAAGGAATGAAACCAGGATCTCGAAAAGCGTAAATGCAAATCCCATAAAGAACGCCGGGATCGCCACCGCCTTCATGATGCCAGCTGATTCAATCAGGAAATATTGGGTTGCACCGAAAAACAGCACGAGCAGTAAGTGGCCACTCATCATGTTTGCAAGCAAACGCACAGTTAAAGTCACCGGACGCAAAATGAAAGTGGAAATAAATTCAATTGGTGTTACCAAGACATAAATAGGAGCTGGCACACCTGCGGGGAACAAGTTGTTCTTTAAGTAATGTCCCGCGCCGTTTGCACGCACGCCTTCAACGTTGAACACGATGAAGGAAATTATCGCAAGTAAGAATGGAAATCCAATAACGCTTGTTACCGAGATGTGCATAAGTGGCAAAATTCCAGTGATGTTGAATGCGAGTAATAGCCAAAACATTGACGTTAAGTAAGTCGCGTATCGCGCGCCTTTGTGACCAAGAATTTCATCGATGATTTGAACCTGCACAAATTCAACAGCCATCTCACCTAAGTTTTGGATGCCTCGAGGAACAAACTTATTTTTACTGAAAGCTAAAACAAAGAAAAGGCAAAGTAGCCCAGTCATGAATAAGCCAATTGCATTTATTCGGGTTAATTCAAAAAGCGTGCCTTCAAAAAGAATCGGACCTGGAAAGAATTCTGAAATGGAAGGCGCTTTGAAGCCTCCACCTTCTTCGCTCTTTGCGGAAAGCACTGTTTGCAATTTTGGTAACACCAAGACTCCAAGCACTTTGCTTACTTCTCTTTCTGGTCTGGTTTGGTCTCACGACCAAATCGAACAAAAACTATGTAGAACGAAACGACGAAACCTAAAACGATTCCAATCGGTAGGAAGATTCGCTCGGTGCCAACCTTAGAGTCAACCAACATTCCAATGCCGCCCCACACAAGTGGACCGGCAATTAAAGTGCTGACCATTCCCCAAGCCACGTCTTCGCCGGGACCAGTATCGGTAGGTATCAGCTTTTGACGTTTTTGACCTGTCATTAGAGAAAAACTAACACATGTTTCGAGGTGCCCTGTCAAGGGGTCTACCCCTATAAGTCTGATTCCGGATTGACGTATGGCACTGGAGCGCGGCTCACTAAAACAGCCTCAAGAATCAGCAGGGCAATGGTCTCAATTAGCAAGGTCACAAAGAATATTGGACGACTATAAAAGTCCTGACTTCGGAGCCAAAACAGCCCCGAAATAAGGAAAATTATCTTTAGTAGCCAGGATCCAAGCACTGCATAGCCAAGCCATTCAACTGCCAGGTTCGCAGTTTTTGCAGCCACGATTGCAGTGATTGCAAAGAAGCTTCCAGCCAAAATGCTGCCCAGAAGTGCCCCCCATACCCCAAATGTGTCAGCAAAAACATATCCAATTGCGAGAGCAACAAGCGTTAACAATGTCCAGGCATAAAGGCCTTTTTTAAGTGCGTTGCGGGCGGCTTCCGCCGAAGTCTGTACTGACATTTACTAATTCCTTGCGTGGACTCGGAGCTTTGGCGGATTTAATGCCCAGCTAGCTATTGCAACTACACCAAGCGCGGCGCCTAAACCTGTGACCCAAAATGGAACGAAGGCAGTGCTTACTGCGCCGAATGCAATCAGCCCGGTGAAAGCAGTCATGATCAATACCGCGCGCTCTTGACCATGACCAAGTTTTAGTAATCGATGATGCAGATGCTCTTTATCCGGAGCAAATGGCGAACGACCTTGTCGGGTTCGTCGAATTACTGCAAGCAATAAATCAAGCAGGGGCACTGCCAAAATTGAAAGTGGTAAAACAATTGGCAGGAATGCAGGCAGTAACGTGCCGCCACTTAAACCAGCAGGATCTACTTGACCGGTGAGCATTATGGATGAGGCCGCCATTAGTAAGCCAATGAGCATCGAGCCAGTATCTCCCATGAAAACTCGCGCACGATACCAATTGTGCGGCAAGAACCCAGCGCACATTCCAATTAGCGATGCCGATATCAATGTGGCAAGTGCCGCGCGTTGGTAACCGTTGGCAACCGACAAGAAATATGAATAAGCAAAGAACGCACCAGCGCCGACCAACACGATGCTGGTAGCTAAGCCATCTAAACCATCGACCATGTTCACGGCATTAATGCTGACT
>JBDNJO010000029.1:0-12612 GCA_041687715.1 Candidatus Nanopelagicales bacterium | reverse complement strand
CCGCCTTGGCGGTCATATCTAATGTCAACGATGCTTGAAACTGTTCGAATTTCTAACTTGCAGGACCGTAAGCCCTTCAAAGTTACTGTTGATGGGGAAGATATCTTGCTTGCAAAAATTGATGATGACATTTTTGCGGTTAGTGACATTTGTACGCATTCTGAAGTGTCACTGAGTGAAGGGGACATCGAAGGCTGCGCGATTGAATGTTGGTTACATGGGTCGTCATTTGACTTACGAACCGGTGCACGTTCAGGTCCACCAGCAACGGCAGATCTGCAAACTTACAAAGTTGTAATCGAAGAAAACGAAAAAGATCCAATGATTTATGTTTCACTATCCGAAAGCGCGAGGAGTTAGTTATGTCAGTATTAGAAATTAAAGGTTTGACTGTTCAGGTCACTACCGAAGACGGTCCAAAGGACATCCTTCGTGGCGTTGACTTAACAGTAAAAGCTGGCGAAGTGCATGCGCTTATGGGACCTAACGGTTCTGGCAAATCAACACTTGCTTACGCAATTTCGGGTCATCCAAAGTATTCAATTACGGGTGGCTCAGTAACTCTTGATGGGCAAGACGTACTTGCTATGTCAGTTGATGAACGAGCTCGCGCTGGTCTATTTTTGGCCATGCAGTACCCAGTTGAGGTACCTGGAGTTTCGATCTCTAACTTCCTTCGCACTTCGATCACAGCAATCAGAGGTGAAGCACCAAACCTTCGCCACTGGATCAAGGAATTGAAGGAATCGATGGCTGGGCTTCAGATTGATCCACAGTTTGCTGAGCGCAATGTCAACGAAGGTTTCTCTGGTGGCGAGCGCAAGCGGACTGAAATCCTGCAGATGGAATTGATCAATCCAAAAATCGCCGTACTTGATGAAACAGATTCAGGTTTAGATGTGGACGCGCTACGCGTTGTTTCAGAGGGCATCAACCGCGTTTGTGCAAAGGGTGATACTGGCGTTTTGTTAATCACACACTTCACTCGAATTTTGAAGTACGTAAAGCCTGACTTTGTTCACGTGTTTTACGATGGTCGAATTGTTCGCGAAGGTGGTTCGGAATTAGCTGATGACATCGAAGCTAACGGTTACGCACAGTTTGTTTCCGCATAGCGCCATGAGCAGATTAGACGTTGCGGCAATACGCGCAGATTTTCCGATACTTAAACGCACTGTGCGTAATGACCGACGTCTGGTGTATCTAGATAGTGGCGCAACTTCGCAAAAGCCGTACCAAGTTCTGGATGCGGAGCGCGATTTTTATGAGAATAACAACGCAGCGGTTCATCGTGGTGCGCACCAACTTGCTGAAGAAGCAACTGATGCGTTTGAGCACGCAAGGTCAAACATTGCTGATTTCATCGGAGCTAATGCCGATGACTTGGTTTTCACTAAGAACGCAACTGAGGCTATCAACTTAGTGTCGTATGCGTTTCTTAATGCAACTCTAAAGTCACAACACAAAAAGGATCTACCTGCGGGTTCAGAACGATTCATACTTAAAGTTGGCGATGAAATTCTTGTAACGGAGATGGAGCATCACGCAAATTTGGTGCCATGGCAGGAGCTTTGCGATAAAACTGGGGCAGTACTTCGCTGGATTGGTTTAACCGACGAAGGTCGCTTGGATTTGTCAGATGATTCACTCTTTAACGAGCGCACCAAGATTGTTGCGCTGACTCATCAGTCGAACTTACTTGGAACCGTAAACGACATTCCGGCAATCGTTAAACGAGCCCGCGCCGTTGATGCTCTGATACTCTTGGACGCTTGCCAAAGCGTGCCACACATGAGCGTAGATGTTTCTACTCTTGGCGTGGATTTCCTTACTTGGAGTGGTCATAAAATGCTTGGCCCACTAGGTATCGGTTGTCTCTGGGGTCGCGCTGATTTGCTAGCGGTTATGCCACCTTTTATAACCGGTGGGTCCATGATCGAAGTAGTAACTATGTCTGGCTCTACCTTCGCTGCTCCTCCTAAGCGTTTTGAGGCAGGTGTTCCAATGGCGGCTCAAGCAGTTGGGTTATCTGCAGCAGTGGATTACCTGCGAGCACTTGGCATGGACAAAGTTGCAGCTCATGAGCACGAAATGACGCAAGCGACAATCTCTGGCCTTAAGTCGATCCCTGGCATCCGCATAATTGGTCCCGAGGATCTAGTAGATCGAGGTTCCGCAGTTTCTTTTGTGCTTGATGGATTACATCCGCACGACGTAGGTCAAATTCTTGATGAGAATGGCGTGGCAGTTCGAGTTGGTCATCATTGCGCTAAGCCAGTGTGCGCCCGATATGGAATTGTTGCTGCGACTAGAGCGACTTACTATGTGTACAACGATCTCGATGATGTCGACGCGCTAATCGAAGGTATACATGCAGCCAAGAAATTCTTTGGAGTTTAATTGTGAAACTCGAAAACATGTATCAAGAGATAATTCTGGATCACTATAAGAGACCACATGGCAAAGGGCTTAGTGAGGACTTTCTAGCTGAAGTTCATCACGTAAATCCAACTTGTGGTGATGAAATTACCCTTCGGGTTTCTGGCAATGAAGATGGGACAATCTCAGTTTCCTACAACAACGAAGGCTGTTCAATTAGCCAAGCATCGGCTTCAATTATGTTTGATCAGATAAATGATCTTGATTTTGTGCACGGTGATAATGCTGTCGAGCATCTAGTCGCTATGTTGCAGCGAACGCAGGAACCTAACGAGGAAGTGCTTGGTGATGGCATAGCCTTAGTAGGGGTTGCGCAGTACCCAGCTCGAGTTAAGTGTGCGCTATTACCTTGGATGGCTTGGAAAGATGCGGCCATTCAGGCCGGGATGAAGAAGGAGAAGTAACCGTGGACGTATTACAAGAAGACGATGTATTCGAGTTAATGAAAGATGTCGTTGACCCTGAATTGGGAATCAATGTAGTTGATCTTGGCTTGGTCTACGCAGTAACTGTTGATGATGGCAATGTTGCAACAATCGACATGACCCTAACTTCAGCAGCCTGCCCACTGACCGATGTAATTGAAGATCAAACGCGCGCCGCACTCGATGGCCACGTATCAGATTTCAAATTGAACTGGGTATGGATGCCACCATGGGGTCCAGACAAGATTACCGATGAGGGTCGCGAAATGTTGCGCGCGCTAGGTTTTAATCTTTAATTAACCGCGTTAAGATGGTGTTTTGGCGTTATTTTGCGCCTCTGCATTAATGCAACAACTAGACAGGCACCTTTTAGCCGTGATTCAAGCAACCGACATTGAATTGCGCGCGGGTGCTGAGTTACTCGTTGCTGGGGCCACGTTTCGGGTAGACAACGGAGACCGCGTGGGTCTAGTTGGTCGAAACGGCGCCGGCAAAACGACTTTAACTAAGGTTCTGGCGGGTCAGATTCAGCCAGCTAAAGGCGTCATAGCCACCTCAGCATCAGTTGGTTATCTTCCGCAAGATCCGCGCACTGGCGACCTAGACGTTCTCGCAATGGATCGCATTCTGAGCGCTCGGGGACTCGATGAGTTCATTCGTCGTATGCGCCAAGCCGAAGTGGACATGAGTTCAAGTGATTCCAAAATAAGTGAAAAAGCGATGCGCAAGTACTCCAACGCGGAGGAATCTTTTCAGAGCGCAGGCGGTTATGCGGCCGAAAGTGAAGCCGCGACTCTAGCGGCAAGTGTTGGCTTAACAACTACGGTGCTTCAGCAGACATTGGGAACACTTTCGGGTGGACAGAGACGACGCATTGAGCTGGCGCGGATTTTATTTAGTGGATCTGAGACTTTGTTACTTGATGAACCCACTAACCACTTGGATGCTGATTCGATAGTTTGGCTTCGTGGTTTTCTAGCGAATCATCAAGGAGGTCTAGTTGTAATTAGTCACGATGTTGAATTGCTTGAGGCCACCGTAAATCGCGTCTTCTATTTAGATGCAAACCGTCAAGTTCTTGACATTTACAATGTTGGCTGGAAAGAATATCTAAACTCTCGTGAGGCAGATGAACGCCGGCGCAAGCGGGAGCGATCAAATACGGAGCGACAAGTTCAAGTACTTCAGGCGCAAGCGGATCGGATGCGGGCTAAAGCGTCAAAGGCAAAGGCTGCACAAAGTATGTATAAGCGTGCTGAGAAACTAATGGGTGGACTCGAGCAGGTACGTCAAGGCGACCGCGTCGCAAAGCTTCGGTTCCCAACTCCATCACCGTGTGGCAAAACGCCGCTCATGGCAACTGGACTCAGCAGAGTTTATGGGTCGCAGGAGATTTTTACCGATGTTGATTTAGCAATTGATAGAGGTAGCAAAGTCGTGGTGCTGGGACTAAACGGCGCCGGCAAAACAACCCTGCTTCGAATTTTGGCTGGGGTAGACACCCCAGACACAGGCGAAATACAGCCTGGCCATGGGCTCAAGATTGGTTATTACGCGCAAGAGCACGAAACTCTAGATCCCAACCGCTCAGTGTTGGAAAACATGTTGACTGCATCAGGTGATATGAATGATGCTCAAGTGCGAAGCGTGCTGGGGTCATTTTTGTTTTCTGGCGACTCAGTACAGAAAGCAGCGGGTGTGCTTTCCGGTGGTGAAAAAACTCGCTTGAGCCTTGCCATGCTAGTTGTGTCATCAGCAAATGTGCTTCTTCTAGATGAACCAACGAACAACTTGGACCCAGCTAGTCGAGCAGAGATTCTGGACGCACTTCATGATTATGAAGGTTCTGTTGTTTTAGTTACCCATGACGAGGGCGCCGTTAGTGCCCTTGAACCAGAACGGGTACTACTACTTCCTGATGGTGTTGAAGATCTCTGGAATCAGGATTATTTGGATTTGATTTCACTTGCTTAGCAATAAAGTCGCAATAGCGCGAGAATTGAATAAGTCGTTTTAATTAAGGGGAGAATTTCGTGAGTTTAAACGCTGGGAATCCTTGGGCGGCATATCAAGGCTTCACAAATGATCGATCCGTCAAGAAGAAGCAGCTCTCTTCTGGAACTTTGAAACGGGTCTTGACATACGCAACTGAATTTCGAGTTTACATTTTCGTTTATCTCTCCCTTTTAGTTTTCGATTCGTTGCTGATCGTTGCTGCGCCATTATTGTTCATGGAGATCGTGGACTCGGCAATTCCCAATGGGGATTCGGGAATGGTCATCATCATGGCACTTTTGATTGCAGGAACGGCAATCCTGGGGGCAGTGCTTGGTTTAATAAGCCGCAGGATGTCTTCCACGATTGGCGAGGGCTTGATCTTCAACATGAGAACCCAAGTTTTTGATCATGTGCAGCAGCAGTCAATCGCTTTCTTTACCCGAGCCCAAACAGGTGCCTTGATTTCTCGCCTAAACAGTGACGTTATGGGGGCGCAGCGCGCCTTCACTTCCACGCTCGGTGGCGTGGTTGGAAACTTAATCAGCTTGGTAGTTGTTGCAGCAACTATGTTCGTCCTATCTTGGCAAATTACAGTTGCATCGCTGCTTATGTTGCCGCTATTCATGATTCCAGCTCGCTGGATGGGCAGCAGATTGCAAACCATGACTAGGCAGCAAGCCGATTACAACTCAGCAATGAGCACTCAGATGGCGGAACGTTTCAATGTTTCGGGCGCGCTCCTCATGAAGATCTTTGGTACGCCAGTGCGCGAATCCCAAATGTTCTCGGAGAAAGCTGACGCCGTTCGACTTATGGGAATTCGCATCTCGATGGCAAACACCGTTTTCTTTACGGCCATCGTCTTAGTTGGTTCTCTTGCAACAGCATTGGTTTATGGAATGGGTGGCGTTTCAGTTATCAACGGAACGCTCACACTGGGTACGCTGCTGGCGCTAAGTGCGCTACTGAGCCGGCTTTACGGACCAATAACTGCGTTAGCGAACGTGCGCGTGGACATTATGACTTCGCTAGTTTCATTTGAAAGAGTTTTTGAAGTTCTTGATTTGAAGCCAATGGTTACTGATAAGGCAGACGCACAATTTTTGAAGCGCGGCGGCACTAGCGTTGAATTCAACAATGTTGATTTCCGATACCCAAGCGCGCAGGAAGTTTCCTTAGCAAGTCTTGAGATGGTGGCCCAACCAGAAAGCCGATTGACCTCCGAACTTACGCTGCAGAACGTCTCGTTCAAAGCCGCACCGGGTGAGCTCGTAGCGTTAGTTGGCCCTTCCGGCGCGGGGAAGAGCACGATCACAGCGCTCGTCTCGCGTCTTTACGATGCAACTTCTGGTTCTGTGAAATTAGCTGGAACTGATGTTCGAGATCTAACTCAAGAATCTTTACATCAAGTTGTTGGCGTTGTAATGCAAGATGCGCACATGTATCACGACACGATTCGTGCGAACCTTTTATATGCAAATACCGAAGCCACTGATGATGAGATTTGGGATGCCTGCACTAGCGCTCAAATCGCCGAGATGATTCGTGAATTGCCAGAGGGGTTAGACACTGTTGTCGGCGATAGAGGGCATCGACTTTCTGGTGGGGAGAAGCAACGCCTAGCAATTGCACGTTTACTTTTGAAGGCACCTGATGTTGTTGTTCTCGATGAAGCTACAGCGCATTTGGATTCGGAAAATGAAGCGGCAGTTCAAAGCGCTTTAGCAGTTGCATTACGCGGCCGAACTTCAATTGTTGTGGCACACCGGCTTTCTACTATTCGACAAGCAGACCAGATTTTGGTCTTGGACGATGGCTCGATTGTGCAACGGGGAACACACGAGGAGTTACTTGCCGAAGGCGGGCTCTATGCGGACTTATATCAACGTCAGTTTGTTGACGCGACCTCTTTTGAAGCTTGATTGTTTTTTCTTTGCTCAATAACTTCATTACGAACTAGGACAAGCCAACCAATCACTGTCAGAAACTCAAAGAAGATCCATTGGATTGCGTACGACCTGTGGTTGCCTTCGGTCACTTCAGGAGCTGGCAACTCTCGAATCTCAGCAGAGCGAGATTCTGGCCTGCTTGCTGTCATCTCAACATAGGAATTACTAATGGTTGATTCTGACTCCACGATTTCTAGCGGAATGATTCGGTCCACTTGTCCCAGCGGTAAATCGGTGGGCGCCGGTTTGGTTCGCGGTGTTACAGCGCGGACTCGTCCGAGTACTTCAATAACTCCAGTTGGTAACGCAGCTAAAACTGGACTCTCAGTGGCTGAGTTTGCAGATGGAGTCCAGCCTCGGTTGACCATCACTATCGTGCCATCAGTTAGTAGTAGTGGAGTGATCACCCAGAGGCCAGAATTGGACTCCAAACTTTGCTTGCGAACAAGTACTTGTGCTTGCGTATCCCAAGTTCCTGTTAGTTCAACGGTTCGCCAAGTTGATTGCTCTGTTAAGAGGAGTGGATCCGTATCGATTTGAATCAGTTCGGAGATTGCAATTGGATCCTTTGAAATTTGGGCTTGAATTGCTTGGTTGTATTCGTGACGTTGATCTAATCTGCGCCACTGCCACTCAGCAAGTGCTTGAAACGAAGGAATTATAAAAATACATGCAATGGTGAGCGCTATCCATCTTGGAGTGAGTAAAAAGCGAAACACACTAATCAGGTTAGTTGCTATGAATTATTTCGATGAAGTTGGCTTAGCGTCGATAGCGACATTCTCAGACGGAATAAAATCGCCATTGCCAAACCAATTTCCGCGTTCACGACCAGCATTTGCAATAACTACTGCGAAATATGGCAAGGCAACTGCGCCAAAGATTAAAACCCAGCGAAGTACGCCGTCCGCCAAAACGCCACCAACAAAACATGCAGTTCGCAGTCCCATACTTATTAAGTAACGGCGTTGGCGAACTGCTTGATCCTGCGTTAGACCAGTTTCAGCCTTGGTGATGTTAAATACCTCTGGCTCTGGATTCATGACCACCTTCTGCTATTAATGCGATACGTCTAGGCTACGGTGATACTACATATTTGGCATTTCTTGAGGAGCTCAAATGACGACCCGAACTTATGCAATCAATGAAATCGTTGGAACTTCGCCAGTAAGCATTGATGAGGCAATCCGCAATGGACTCAAGCGGGCCTCTGAAACCACTCGGCACATCGATTGGTTTGAGGTTACCGAAATTCGTGGAAACTTGCGTGATGGCGACTTAACATTTATCCAGGTTGGTATGAAGCTTGGATATCGTCTAGAAGACGCTTAAACCGCATCTGAACGCGTTGACAAGTTAAAACCATCGATAGTTATCGGCGCAACTTTTGCCCGAGAGAACCAATCTGCCCATTCCCTTGGCAAGCAAGCAACGGCGTCACCAGAATCTTGAACCCGACTGAGCATGTCAATAGGTGACTCGTTAAACCTAAAATTGTTAGCAGCGCCAACTATTTGGCCGTCTCGAACTACGTAAACACCGTCTCGTGTTAATCCAGTTAATAGCAAATTTTGGGGATCAACCTCGCGGATGTACCAAAGGCAAGTTATTAAAAGTCCATCATTCATGCGTGAAGCAAGCTCGCTAAGTGAGCCATGGCCATCATGATCTTTGAATTCGATGTTGTCGGTCAAAGGAGTGAAGGGCAATTTGGCAGTTCCAGCAGCGTGCCGACTACTTCCCAGCGCAGTCAGTTCGCCATCAGTGATTACTTCAATCCGAGGAATCTTCATCCCGGTATCAAAGGCGCTGGATAGGGCTGATGATCCTAAGTTAACTACGTGATCAAAAGTTTCCATGCCACCAAGACTTGGGTCTGTAGCGAGGGAGAGTTTGCGATCCGATAACTTCTCGCCGACTCGGGTGCCACCTTTGGGATTTGCAAATGCATTTCGACCTTCAGCAGCGTCTCGCGCAGCAGCGCTCCACAAAAAGTAAATCATTAAGTCAGCAACTGCGCTCGGAGATAAAGTTACGCGATGTCTCCCAGGTTCGATGTCAATAACATTTTTTTGGTAATCCAATTTCGATAATACTTCCTCGGAGTGAATCCTCAAGTTCACATCTTGAAGTGACGTGCCACCTTGACCTGACCAAGCAGATCTGGTGCGGTCTAAGCTCTTGGCACAGAGTTCAAAGCGACTCGTGTCCTCTACATAACGCATGCGAGTACCAGCCGAGGTTCCGACGTAAGTGGTGTCTCGCGATTGTTCGGCGAAACCAAAAAATTCCTGAGCTTTCTGCTGTAATACTTCGCCTAGACCACTACTTATGTGTGAAATTTCGGCAACACTTAATTCTGCAGGTTCAGCAAAGAAGTCATTGTGTTGTGGGCCTGCTACAAGGTCCATGGCATCAACCGCTGGACCCGCCGAAGTTGCCGCCGACTTACTCGCTGCTACTAAATTCTCGACGTCATCTTTACTTCTAACTTGTCCACTAGCCATTCCGGTTCCAACGCCACCAGATAGTTTTACAAATGCTGAAATCGCTAATGTCTGATCGACTGCGTCGCCGTTAGTTGTTAGCGCCGAATTTGCCCAACGCAAGTTGTTACTCGCACTGTTTCCACCTACAACGACACCTCCGTCGCTACCAAGAAGGGAAAGTGCGTATTCGACTGCGTCAGGCAAGTTCATCTGACTCATGCGCCACCCTCATTTCGAGTATTGAGCACGTTAATGCCAGTAAACAAAGCGGAAGGACAGCCGTGGCTTACGGGCGCTACTTGACCAGGCTGACCCTTGCCACAATTTAATGCGCCACCAAGTAAGTAAGTTTCTATGCCACCAATTCTTTTCATCGCACCCCAAAAATCAGGAGTCTTTGATTGATAAGCAACGTCCTTCAATTGACCAACGATTTTGCCATTTTTTATTTCATGGAATCTTTGTCCAGTGAATTGAAAGTTAAATCGCTGCATGTCAATCGACCAAGATTTATCACCAACTATGTAAATACCTTTTTCTACATCCGCAATCAACTCTGCTGTCGTAGTCGAATCAGTTCCAGGTTGCAACGAAACATTTGGCATTCGTTGAATTGGGGAGTGCAATGCAGAGTCAGCAAATGCGCAACCATTGGAGCGGTCCATGTTTATCTTGCCCGCAATCGAACGATCCGTTTGGTAGCCAACCAGAATTCCATCTTTTATCAAGTCCCAGTTCTGGGCGCTGACACCTTCGTCATCAAATCCCACAGTTGATAACCCGTGATCAGCAGTTCGATCTCCAGTTACGTTCATGATGGGAGAGCCATACTTAAACACTCCTAGTTTGTCTATGGTGGCAAATGATGTGCCTGCGTAGTTTGCTTCGTAGCCAAGTGCTCTATCTAACTCAGTTGCGTGACCAATTGACTCGTGAATCGTTAGCCACAAATTAGTGGGATCAATCACTAGGTCCATTGCGCCAGGTATTACCGAAGGCGACTTAACTTTCTCCGCTAGGTAATCAGGAAGTTGCGCGATTTCCGAATCCCAATCCCATCCAGTTCCAGTCAAATATTCCCAGCCTCGTCCAGCAGGCGGAGCACAAGTTCGCATGTCTTCGAAGCCAGTGTCACTCACATGGATCGCGGTTAGAGCAGCCGAGATTCGATCACGCTGCTGGGTAATCTCGTTGCCAACTAAATCCGCGTAGAAAGTTCGGTCGCGACCCATGCCAATGTTGCTTTCAATGTGGCTAACAATGGAAGAGGCTGCAATCTTGGTGTTCCACTGTTGCAGAAAGTGGATAATCTCTTCATCAGACTTGGCAAAGGCATCTTGTTCAATTGGTAACGTCCAAGTTTTTTTCCCATGTTTTAGCTCATCCGCCAGGACTACTTCATCGATTGCTACTAGCGTGCTGAGTTTCGCCATGTTAACTGCTCGGTTGGCTACGTCTTTGGCTCCAGTGGCTGATAAATCAGTCGTTGCAGCGAATCCCCAAGCACCGCCATGCACTACCCGAACACTCATTGCGACACTGCTGTCAGCACCAATGTTCTCAACTTCACCATCACGAAGTGAGACACCCCGCGAATCGTGCGCGGCTAGTCTGAATTGCGCAACGCTTGCGCCAAGCCCCGTCGCAGCTTCAAGCGCGATGCTTGCAAGCTCGCTTGGTGGGACTGGAATTGCAAAATGAATCATCAATACAAATCTTTCTGAGTTCTCTCACCTTAACCATGGTTGCGGTTTTCAGGCGATACCCTTAAGGCATGTCAAAAATCGTGTTGGTTACTGGTGGTAATCGAGGCATTGGATTAGCAATCGCAAACGAGTTCCTGGCTAACGGTGACACTGTAATTGTGACCAGCCGAAGTGGAGAGCCTGTCGCTGGCTTAAACGTTGTGACTTGCGATGTTTCCGATACTGCAAGCGTAGACGCAGCTTTTTCGCAGGTCGAAGAAAAGTTTGGGCCAGTTCAAGTACTAGTTGCTAACGCAGGTATTACTCGAGACGGTTTGCTTGTTCGCATGTCCGATGAAGATGTAGATGAGGTACTTAACACCAACTTGGTAGGCGCGATTCGAGTTGCGCGTCGTGCCTCGCGCGCGATGACAAAAGCGCGCTCCGGACGAATCATTTTTATCTCTAGCGTTGTGGCTTTAATGGGTTCAGCTGGGCAAGTTAATTATGCAGCTTCAAAAGCTGGTCTCGTGGGAGTTGCTAGATCTTTGGCGCGTGAACACGGTCCAAGAAATGTCACTGTAAATGTGGTGGCTCCGGGATTTATAGATACTGACATGACTTCAGTTTTAAGCGATGATCGAAAAGCGGAAATAGTTCAAAATATCCCACTTGGTCGATATGGAAGCACGTCAGAAGTTGCCCAGTCCGTTGTTTTTCTAGCATCTGATGCGGCGCAATACATCACTGGAGCGCTCATTCCTGTCGATGGCGGTCTTGGTATGGGACACTAAGGGACTATGGGTATTCTCGAGGGCAAGAATTTACTGATCACTGGTGTCTTGACTGATTCCTCCATTGCATTTCACGTAGCACGGTTGGCTCAAGAGCAGGGTGCAAACGTTGTACTTTCCTCCTTTGGTCGCGCTGCCGGGCTGACCAAAAGAATCGCGGGCCGGTTGCCAACTGAGGCACCACTAGTACAACTCGATGTGACCAACAAAGATGATTTAGCAAACTTGGCCAGTGAGGTTCAAAAGCACGTTCCTTATCTTGACGGTGTTTTGCACTCAATCGCTTTCGCTCCAGAGGCCGCTCTTGGTGGCAACTTTTTAAATACCGAATGGGATGACGTTAAGGTTGCGCTCGAGGTTTCGGCATTCTCATTCAAGTCACTAGGCATGGCCACGTTGCCATTAATGAAAGAACGCGGTGGCCAATTACTCGGCTTAGACTTTGATGCAACTGTTACTTGGCCTTACTACGATTGGATGGGTGTATCCAAGGCTGCACTTGAATCAACCTGCCGATATCTGGCAAGAGACTTAGGTCCAGAAAAAATACGCGTCAATCTAATTGCTGCTGGTCCGCTTTATACGACAGCCGCTAAGGGTATTCCTGGTTTCGATGAGTTTGGGCCGATGTGGCAGCGCCGGGCACCTATTGGTTGGGACACTTCGGATCCGATCCCAACAGCAAAAGCTTGTATCGCGATGTTTTCAGATTGGTTCCCAGCAACAACTGGGGAGATTATTCACGTAGATGGTGGAGTTCACAGCCAAGGCGGTCCGTAGGAAACCTTGGCTGGAGTAAGTAACGCCAAGGCGGTCCGTAGGAAACCTTGGCT
>JBDNJO010000028.1:0-12160 GCA_041687715.1 Candidatus Nanopelagicales bacterium | reverse complement strand
TTAAGTTCCAATTAAGTTGAGGTACGTCGCTCAGTAAGAAGCTTTCGATTTACTGAGCGACAAAGGTCCAAACTAAGCCGCTATCTTGCTGCGTAACTTCGACACTGCCCGAAGCTTCGCCTTCTTCACTAAAAGTAAATGCCGGGCAAGAAATTATTGTGTTATCTGATTCGCATGCGCCAGTTGTATTGAACGGAACATCAGAGCCAGAAACAAGTCCAACTGAGGCCCAAGCGCCATTTTCCAAAACAAACGCTTCCACAACTTCAGCGCTTACTTCGCCGGCGACTGCGCCACAAGCAACCATGGCAACGCGATATTGCGTATCGGCAGCCATCACATCTGCTTCTTGGCGAATTACAGTGATTGCGTCAGCGATATAAGTACTGCAATCAAGAGTGCTGGCTGCAACGTCTAATGCTGGCACCACATCCGAGGTTTGCGCAGGCTCAGAAGCCGCAGTTATTGGCGCTGAGGCCGAAGAGGAAACCTGGGTTTGCGAGGTGCAGGCTGCCAGAAAAGGTGAAGCAACTAATACGCCGGCCGTTAATAAAATGGGAAGTTTCATATTTCTAACATTATGTTGGTTTTGGATGCAGGCTGGTTAGCCACACGCAAAGTTAGTCCCAGATTCGAGGCAATCACTTCGCCCTCTGGGTCAAGCGATACATTCGACTAATGGATTCGCGCTTTGCTAGCCCTGGCGACATTGGGGATTTTCTGCACTACGGCGGAATTGGCGGCACGCACAGCCTAGAAAGCGACTTTGTGATCGTAGATGTGGAAACCTCAGGCTTAAACCCTGCTGCGGGCGCTCGAGTCATCGAAATTGCTGCTGTTCGGGTAACGCAATCGGGCGCTGAAGTAGGTCACATGTCCTCATTGATCAATTCCGGGGACGGCGAGACTGGCGCAGATTGGATTCATGGAATTACGCCCTCGATGATCTTGGATGCCCCAAAATTTAGTGAAGTTTTCGATGAATTTGCTGCCCTGTTAGATAACGCAATTTTTGTTGCGCATCACGCCAAGTTTGATGAAGGCTTTGTTGCTGCGGAGGCTAAGCTCGCTGGGTTAGATCTAAGTGTTATGCCGGGGCTATGCACTTACTGGCTAGCGCGAGCCACAGTTACTGGAACCGAAAATCTAAAGCTGGGAACTTTGGCAGAACATTTTGGAGTTGCTCAACTTGGCGCACATTCAGCATTGGATGATGCGCGAGTGGTTTCAAAGTTTTTGCCGCAGATGCTAAAGACACATGAGCCGTTAACTTATTTTTCAAAGGAAGTAACGCAACCCCGAACAGGCATTAGTTCAATTTCCCTGCCGCGTTAGTTGCCATTTGGCAAAGTAACCGAAAATTATTCGATTACAACAATTCCATTTGAAGTTTGGAATGTGACTGCGGAAAGACCAATTTCGCCATCTTCAATCCAAGTTAATTCAATGCCATCCAGAAGTGCTTCTGGAGTATCGCCAAGCCACGAAGTTAATGAATTGCGATCGCCGCTAAACGTAAAGTCCAGGATCCTAACAGCTGGCGTTCCGCCAACACTTGGGTGAGTGCTCATGTCATCCCATTTGATGAAGAATGGCAAAATCGGTTCAGCAATCAGGTCGATAACCCCAATTTGTTGCCAAGTTAAATCAGTGCCGCCTGGCCGCTGACGATGTCCGGGGCCTGCGGAGCGGCCAATTCGAGCTTCTAGTGGGGCAATGTCGTCAACGCGCACAGCCCAACCCATCCAGCCGCCACCAGCTTCCGCGCGATTGCGCACAGCCTGGCCAAACGGGACAGTTTCAGCAACTGGGTGCTCTAGGGGAGCAACGATTTCAATGTATTGCCCTGATGCTAGCGGCAAAATAAAGTTACGAGTGCCAGCGCGCGGATGCTTGCCGCCATCGATAAATGCAACTCCGAGCTCGGCGCCAAGACGCTGAACTGTGTCAGCTAATTCGGCATTGGTTACGGCGTAAGCCACGTGATCAAGTTGCATAATTTAAACCTTGGCATAACCGGGGACACCTGATGGCACCGGGGTAGGGTTTGGGACGCGACACGCGGGAAGCCTCATTACCGACTTTACGTACCAATATTGTCTAGATTTTCGGTAAGCACCCAGAGGGACGGCGGAGGGGAAGCCACCTGAACTCTGGGTGCTCCTTTGTGCCAATTTATTGCTAACAATTCCACAACTGACATTCATACACAACAAAACATTGGTACTGCCATGTCTTTACAGCTTGCGTCACGCTTACGAAATGAAAATAACAACTGAGCAAGCCAATGAAGTATCCGAAACAACATTTGGCCTAAAGCCAAAATCTCTAACCGCCAAGCAAAGCCAGTTGCGAGACGATGCGGTCACTAAAGCAGCAGCAAAATTTACTAAAAGTCTTGCCAAGAACTCGCTGGGGACCCGAACTGATTTTGTTCAGCAAGTTTTTAATCGACTAAGTGATCCAACTGAGTTCGATTGGGCCCAACATGGCCTGCTCTGCATTGCCCTTGGCGACATTCGCACCCGAGATGGCTTGCTACGCCTGCTCCACGATGAAGCGGAATTAAGAACACAAGTTTGCGATCACTTAGCTCGCGAGATTGTGCGAACAGACAAGGAATGGATTGCCCCACTTGCCACGGTATTTGGCGGGATAGTTTGGCTCGCTGGTTTCCCAGAGAAAACAAGAGGCGCAATTGACTTAGCACTGGCTAGTGATCCCAGTTACTCCCTTGCGCTGCTGTTAGACATCGCACTTCGACATAACGTGCCCGCATCCGTGTGGTCAGCTTCTCTTGAGGCCGTCAGCTTTGAGGCTTGCCTAAAGGGCGCCGCATGATTATCCACAACTTTGATTTCAAAAAACCCCACAACGCATAAATTGCCTAGGCTGGAAAGTTCAGTTAAGTGAGATTCCAAACAAAGAGTTGGTGGCATAACTTGCAACGCATAAGCACTCGATCAATGCGAGTCGCAGGAATCACGGGACTGCTGCTCGCCATTTTTTCATTTTCACTTTTAACGCCAAGCGCCGCCGTTAGCACAGATGTAACAAGTGACAATGAAATGGCTGCCTACATTGGCACTGGTGGCTTGTTGCTTCCGGAATCATTTTCTGGATCAAGTGATGTTAGATTCCAAGTTGCCAATTGCCTTGGGTGCACTTGGCGCTACACGATTTATTGTATGCAGAACTCGGATGCGCCTTGCTTGCATGCGGTGATGTCATGTCCTGCTGGTTCACTTTTATACCGAGTTGGATTTGGGTTAACGCCAAGTGCGATCAATGTCATTGGCTCAGTTTGTTGGGGTAGCTCCCAGCCGCTAACAAGGTCACTCGCTGAGGCAAACGTGCGAGATTATGCGATTCGGTATTTACCGAAATTGGCGCCAGGTTACGCCCCGCCGGATGGAACGTTAACGAGCATTCCGGGAATTTTTTGGACGGGCCAGCCCACCATTTTGCTACCACCTAGCTTCAACCTTTCTGGTCGAAGCATCATGATTACGGCGACACCAACGTGGCGTTGGATTTGGGGGGATGGCAGCGTGATTTGGAAAAGCGTTCCAGGCGCGCCATTTCCAAGTCGAGAAATAACCCACCAATTTCGAAGCCCTGGTAATTACCAAACACAAGTAACTACGGTTTGGACGGCTTCGTACACGGTTTCGGGCCTCGGCACATTCGATGTCACGGGGGAGTTAGTGCGGCAAACGCAGACACTGGAAGTTGCCGTTAAATCTGCCCGCACGGTTCTCGTTGGCCACTGATCCACCTTGATTCTGCGATGTCACGAGCAGGGGGTACACTCAAGATGCGTCCCAAGGATGTCGCCCGTGTTGAGCTTTGCTTGACAAGGGCTCTTGTTATTGGACGAGTTAGTAATTTGGAAGCTGAAAGAGGTTTAAGTGGTAACGAAGAAGGCAGCACCAGTTAAGAAAGTTTCCGCAAAGAAGGTAGCGGCGCCAGCCAAAGCAGCTGCTAAAAAAGCCACACCTGCTAAGCCTGTTGCTAAAAAAACTTCAGTACCTGAAAAGAAATCTGCTTCGAAAGTTGCAGCTAAAAAGACTGCCGCACCTGCAAAGAAAGTTGCCGCAGGTAGCAAGGCAATTGAAAAGCCAGCCAAGAAATCTGCCAAGGCCGTCAAGGGTCTTAAGGGTGGCGATGATGAGGTTGAATTAGCCGCTGCCGCTGTGCTTGAAGTTGACCTTGAAACTGAGCTTGTTGCTGACTTAGCTGACACTGGTGATGACGAAGACGCCGAGCCCGTTGTTGCTGCTGACAGTGATAACTTAATTATTTCTGATGTTGATGACACAGATGAGCCAGTCCAGCAAGTAATCACAGCGGGCGCTACTGCTGATCCTGTTAAGGATTACCTCAAGCAAATCGGTAAGGTGCCGCTTCTAAATGCGGAAGAAGAAGTAGATCTTGCAAAGCGCATTGAAGCAGGTCTTTTCTCCGAAGAATTATTGGCAACACGTGGACCATTTAAAGATCGCCGTCAAGGTGACTACGAATGGATCGCCGAAGATGGTCAGCGCGCAAAGAATCACTTGCTTGAAGCAAACCTGCGCTTGGTTGTCTCGCTAGCAAAGCGTTACACCGGCCGTGGCATGTTGTTCTTGGACTTAATCCAAGAAGGTAACTTAGGCCTGATTCGCGCCGTTGAAAAATTCGATTACACCAAGGGTTACAAGTTTTCCACTTATGCAACCTGGTGGATTCGCCAAGCAATCACCCGAGCCATGGCTGATCAAGCGCGAACCATTCGTATCCCAGTTCACATGGTTGAAGTCATCAACAAGCTAGCTCGTGTGCAGCGCCAGATGCTTCAAGATCTTGGTCGCGAACCAACCCCAGAAGAATTAGCCCGCGAACTAGACATGACTCCGGAAAAAGTTGTCGAAGTTCAAAAGTATGGTCGCGAGCCAATATCGCTTCACACGCCACTTGGTGAAGAAGGGGACAGCGAATTCGGCGACTTGATCGAGGATTCTGAAGCGATCGTTCCAGCGGACGCGGTATCTTTCACTTTGCTACAGGAACAACTTGATTCAGTTTTGGACACACTTTCTGATCGTGAATCTGGCGTAGTGAAAATGCGATTTGGTCTAACAGATGGTCAGCCAAAAACCCTGGATGAAATCGGCAAAGTTTATGGCGTTACTCGTGAGCGGATTCGTCAGATTGAATCCAAGACCATGTCCAAATTGCGCCACCCATCACGTTCCCAGGTTTTGCGCGACTACTTAGATTAAGCAAGCAAACTGAGCTTTTGCCAGCATTATGGTCAGCAATTTGCGTGTTGGTGCCTGCAAAGCCAGAGCCATTTGGCAGGATAGGGAAAGTCCGTAACCGCAATAAAAGCTTCCTCTGGTGGTGAGAATGAAATCTGCTCCGCGTATTTTTGTTTTTGGCTTAGCAGCCATGTTCGCGTTAAGTGCTTGCGGCGGCGACTCTGGAGCGGATGCTAATTCTGACTCGCCAGGTGCAATGGATACCTCGGCCACTTGGTCACTCACTGGACTGCCAGGTCCCGATGACGCGCAATTGTTGCCAATCATTGTCGTAAAAATTCCAAACGATCCGATTGTTCGCCCGCAGACTGGATTAGACCGGGCAGATTTAGTTTTTGAAGAATTAGTTGAAGGTGGCGCAACTCGCTTTGCGGCTGTTTTTCAATCCGACGTTCCAGATGAAATTGGTCCAGTTAGAAGTGTTCGGCATGTAGACGTATCGATAGCAGAACCAATCGCAGATGTCTTTGTATTTTCTGGTGGCGCGAAAAAGACGTTGAGGTTTCTAGGGAGCAGGCTGCCGATAACAATTAGCGTGGTTCGCGAAGGCGCACCAGGAATGAATCGAAAAGCTGGGATTCCAGCCCCACATGACTTATTTCTTGATACTAAAGAGATGCTCGCAACTGTCGCAGAACATGACACACCTAGCTCTGGTTTCTTTGTTCCCTCGCCTGCATTAGCTGCCTCACCTGCGCCATCACCATCTGTTTCAGGTTCAGTAGCTCCAGCGATACCTGCGCCAGTTGGCAAAACCGTAAACAATGTGGAAGTTACTTTTAGCACTTTCTCAGGTCCAAACTGGAAGTGGAATGCAACCGATAAATTGTGGATGCGCAGTGAAGGGGTAAAGCCGTTTCCAAATACAGATGGTTCGCAGTTTGGAACCAACAACTTAGTAATAATTGAAGTTCGAGAAATTGATGCAGGCTACAAGGGTCAAACTGGTGGCTACGTCCCGCGCACAGTAATTACAGGCTCCGGCAGAGCATGGGTACTTTCAAATGGTAAGGCAGTAGAAGTTAAATGGAATAAACCGTTTGTGGATGCTCAGATGGAATTATCTGACACCAACGGCAACCCATTCACTATGCCAACTGGACGCACTTGGGTTGAGTTATTGCCGGTAGAGACAACGGGTAGGTACAGCTTTGATGGGGTTGCAGTTCCTATGAAGACTCCGCCGCAGCCGGCGCCAATACTGGATCCAAACGATACGGATACTCCGTAAGTTTTATTGGAAGAGAAAAGTTTTAATCAGCTTTTAGCTGGTGTTGCTCGTCTTGAACATCAATTGCAACACTGCGCAGGCGGACTTCATGCTCTTTAAAGTGGTGGCTGCAAAATTGTAACGCTGAGCCACCTTCTAGATGTACACGAACTAGGGCTTGGGCGCCACATCGATCACAGCGGTCAGACACGGTAAGTGGAGTACGAGTAATCGTTGTTGTCAATTTCTTCACCAGCCCTTAATTACTTTGCGTTTAAATGATTGTTCTATTCTGTAATTATTTCAGAGAGTTTGCGGATTAACACGCCGTGGAATGTAGTTTCACTCTTGGCGTAGCAATCACATTTCACAAACGAACTTGAAGACAGCACTTAGGCGGCGTGGCAGTCTCGCAAAACATACAAAAATGCCTATTGTTAAAGGGTTATGGTAGTAAAAAAGTCCGCTGCTG
Organism: Candidatus Nanopelagicales bacterium; assembly: GCA_041687715.1. Lineage (GTDB taxonomy): Bacteria > Actinomycetota > Actinomycetes > S36-B12 > UBA5976 > UBA5976. The sequence goes on along the minus strand of JBDNJO010000028.1, from coordinate 5,175 downwards.
CGGCTGGTGATTACAACGCCGCAAATCTTTCGGTCCTAGAAGGCCTTGACGCTGTCCGTAAGCGCCCCGGAATGTACATTGGCTCCACCGACTCTCGTGGCCTGATGCATTGCCTCTGGGAAATTATCGATAACTCCGTGGATGAGGCTCTTGGTGGCCACTGCACCCGAATCGAAGTCACGTTGCATTCAGATCAAGTTGCTGAAGTTCATGACAATGGCCGCGGTATTCCAGTGGATGTGGAGCCAAAAACTAAGCTCACCGGCGTTGAGGTCGTAATGACCAAATTGCACGCGGGTGGAAAATTTGGCGGCGGCTCATACACAGCCTCTGGCGGTCTACATGGCGTGGGCGCCTCGGTAGTTAACGCACTTTCAAGTCGACTAAATGTTGAAGTGGATCGCTCTGGCGCCACCCACGTGATGTCCTTTAGCCGCGGCGCACCTGGAACTTTTGTTGGTAGCGATGAGTCCGGCAAATTTACAAAACAAGGTGGCTTAAAAAAAGCTGGCAAGCCAGCTAAAAAGACGGCGTCTGGAACCCGCATTAAATTTTGGGCTGATGCGCAGATCTTCACTCCGGATGCAGCCTTTGATCTTTCCGAAATTCACGCTCGTGCCCGCCAGACCTCATATCTAGTTCCTGGCTTAGCAATTGTGGTAACAGACAAGCGTCTCAAGTCTGAGCAAACGTCAGAGTTCTTGCATGTCGGCGGAATTTCGGAATTCTGTGAGTTTTTATCTGTTGGCGAATCAGTATCACCAGTAATTCGACTTAAAGGCAGTGGAAAGTTTCATGAAACTGTTCCGGTACTTGATGAACAAGGTCACATGACACCGCAGGATGTGGAACGTGAACTTGGTGTGGACATTGCGCTGCTTTGGAACAACACTTATGACTCACAATTGCAGTCTTATGTAAATATTATTTCGACCCCCAAGGGCGGCACGCACGTTACTGGTTTTGATCGCGCGATAGTTAAAACAGTGAACGAGCAACTCAAGGCTCAGCGACTTCTCAAAACCGGCGAAGACTCCATAACCAAGGAAGATGTGCAAGAGGGTATGACTGCCGTTGTGACAGTGCGCTTAGCTGAACCACAGTTTGAAGGTCAGACGAAAGAAATTTTAGGTACCCCAGCTGCCGCGAAAATCGTCAGCGCAGTTGTGGGCCAGGAACTTTCCAATTGGTTCACAAATCCGCCGCGCGGCGCAAAGCCAGCAACGCGAATCGTGTTAGAGAAAATCGCAAATGCCTCAAAGGCTCGCTTAGCTGCGCGTCAGCATCGTGATACCCAGCGGCGCAAGACTGCCCTTGAGTCTTCGACTTTGCCTGCCAAGTTAAAGGATTGCCGAAGCGAAGATAACGATCGCACAGAGTTATTTATCGTTGAAGGTGACAGCGCGCTAGGTACGGCTAAGTCGGCGCGCAATAGTGAATTCCAGGCGCTACTTCCAATTCGCGGAAAGATCCTAAACGTGCAAAAGGCTTCACTTGCCGACATGCTTAAAAACAATGAGTGCGCTTCCATCTTGCAAGTTATTGGGGCTGGATCTGGCAGATCATTTGAAATGGACGCAGTTCGCTATAACAAAATAATTATTCTCGCTGACGCCGATGTTGATGGCGCGCACATCCGAACCCTGTTGCTGACATTGTTTCAAAGGTACTTAACTCCGCTACTTGAAGCTGGGCGGGTGTACGCAGCCGTGCCGCCACTTCACCGAATTGAAGTTATTGGAGCAGCTAAAAAACCTGGGGAAGTTATTTACACTTACAGCGACGCCGAAATGGCAGCCACTGTAAAAGAGTTAACTAAGTCGGGACGTCGCTGGAAAGAACCAATTCAGCGCTACAAGGGACTGGGTGAAATGGACGCCGTGCAATTGCGGGAGACGACAATGGATCCGCAAAAACGCACACTTCGCCGGATCACAGTAAGTGATGCGAAAGTAGCAGAAAATGTTTTTGAATTATTAATGGGTAGTGAAGTTGCCCCGCGTAAGGACTTTATTATTGAAGGCGCCGCCAACTTGGATCGATCAAAAATCGACGTTTAAGAAGTTTTTGGTTTCGCCCGGCTAATTGCAACAGGAACGCCGCCAACACCCCAGTCATCGGCTGTGACCTCATTTATAACAATGCGCACGTTATCTGGATCAGCGTCCAGCACTCGAATCGCAGCTTCAGAGATTTCCTTGATCAAGGCATGCTTTTGTTCAATTGAACGGCCTTCAATAATTTGCACAGTAATAAACGGCATGGTGTCCCTTGCTAGTAGTCGTAAGTCTTGAGTTTGCCCGTGTTCACGTCAAAAATTGCCCCCGCCACGATAACTCCAGGGGCAAGTAACGGGTAGGTGCGAATTCGTTTCACATCTATTAATAGCGCAGCAGCTTGGTCGGTCACAGTTCGAAATTCAACGCTGCGGGTATCTACTTTGTAGTCATTAAGTATTAGATCGTGAATTTCTGTTTCTGTTGCACTTGCCATGCGGCAATCAGTATGTGGCATAACTAAAACTCGATTTACGCCCAGTAAGAAAGTCGCCAAAACTAGGGTGCGCAATACGTCATCAGTAACGCGCGCTCCAGCATTACGAAGAATCTTCACATCGCCTGGGTTCATGCCAACAATCGCTAGGGGACTGATGCGCGAATCCATGCAGGTAATAATTGCGAGTCCTTTGGCCGCAGTTCCCGTTAGATGCTGATTCTCGAAATCCGTTTCGTATTTTCTATTCCCAGCGAGAGCATCTGCGAATTCATTAGTTGGAAACGGCTGATTTGGCATGAGCGTTATTCGCCGCCGCCACTTGAGTGTCCAGGAAAGACGCCTTGCGCAGCGTCAATGTAAGGAACTGAGTTATTTACCGCAGAACCTGCTTCGCCAAAACCTACGGAGATTAGTGGAACTTTTCCAACGTAAGTTGTGATGTCGCCTGCTGAATAAACGCGAGGCAAATTAGTTTTCATAGTGGTGTCCACCAAGATGCGACGCTTTTCTAGATCGATACCCCACTTTGCAATGGGTCCAATGTTTGCGATGAAACCAAGAGCAGCAACTAAAGTCTGAGCGGGCAAAACGCGAATCTCGCCTTCTTTGTTCTTAATAGTTACAGACTCAACCCAGTCATCACCTGAGACAGCCTCAACTTCAGAATTAATGATCAACTCAACGCCCATGGCGCGCACTTGATCAACAGTTGCTGCGTGGGCACGGAAAGTATCGCGGCGGTGCACTAACGTCACAGATTTTGCAATTGGAGCTAGTGAGTACGCCCAGTCAAAGGCGGAATCGCCGCCGCCAATGATTACGACATCTTTACCGGCGTGCACATCCAATTTCGGCACAAAGTAAACCAGGCCTTTGCCGACGTACTCATTTCCCGCAGGAAGTTCGCGCGGAGTAAAGGATCCAATGCCGCCAGTAATAATGGCAACCTTGGCTTCAATCACGGTGCCCTTGTCGGTAACAACACGAACCGGACCGGCTTCACTGGTTTCCAATTCTTCAGCGCGTTCGCCCAATATAAAGGTGGGGTTAAATGCTCCGGCTTGCTTCATTAAGCCATCCACTAAATCGCGACCTTTAACGGCTGGAAATCCCGCTACGTCGAAAATTTCTTTTTCTGGATACATGGCAGTTATCTGACCGCCTGGCTCAGTTAGAACATCCAGCACGGTGACGGTAAATCCTCGAAAACCTGCGTAGTAGGCGGCATAAAGCCCTGCAGGACCAGCGCCAATAACTAATACATCACTCATATGAAGAAGTTTATCTTTGATTTTGACTTAGCGGTATTCGGCAGGAGTGCGTACCCATGACCCATTAACCAGCGCGCTTAAGTCGGTAGCGCTGCCATTAAATACGTTCAGGTCAAGGTGACTTCGACCGGTTCCACGACCTGCAAAGCACATCGTTACACCAGTAGGACACGAACCTACACTTGGCTGCCATGGAATGCCATAAGTCTCTCGGTCACCCGAAGTCGTGTATTGCCAGAAAGACCACACGTAACTGCAATCCGATTGCTTCCATGGCGTCTCATAACAAGGTGCGCCATTTAATCCTTCGCCAACTTGAGATGCCGGATCAGCAGGATTACCAGGTTGAGCTAGCCAGAGATGATAATTGCGAAATTTATCAACAGTTACGGCATCAGTTAAAAACCGAGTCGACAGAAAACTGCGATACGAATAAATAATTGGAGTTCGCCCTGTTGTTGCTTGCATGGCATCTAACCAAGTAAAAGTCCAAAGCGTAACTAACTCTCGAGAGATGGCAGCGTCGACTCTTTCGATATCAAGAACATAAGGCAAAGTACGATCGTCATAGCCGCCAAGTGAAGCAAGTCGCGCTGCAGCTTGCGCAGCTTGTGCTTGGGCGTCAGCTATTACTACGGCGCTATCGGTAGTTACTGGAATTCTTGCAAAGTGATAGTAGCCAACTAGGATTCCAGCAGCTTTCGCACTCGGCGCCCAGTTAGTAACGTGCGGCACTGCGAGCACATCTTCACTTGGCAACCCATCGGAACCTTTGATGAACGCAAAGCTCACACCTGCTGCGGCCATGCGAGTGAAATCAATTGGTTGGGCGCTGCTTTGCCAGCGCGATATATCAAGTCCCAAAATTCGATTGCTTGGTTCAACTGGGGACGCCTTCACAACAGCTAGTACTCGCGCAGCTTGCACCTTGGTTTTTTTGGAACCAGATATCGCACGGATTGACATCTTGGAAGTGGCCTTAGGTGCCTTAAATGTCGCAGTCCAAGTGCCATTCTTTTTCTTGGATGTAACGGTCTTAACTGTCTTCCAACTCTTGCCAGTCTTGATTTGGATTCGCACTTGGGCGCCCTTTAAGGAGCCAGCAGTTTTCCCAGAAACTTTCACACTCTCACCAGCAACAAATGAAGCAGGTATGGCCTTCATGGTTACCGATGACTTAGCTGCTTGCGCAGGGGTAGCAATAAGTGAAAGTACTAACGCAATTGCAATTAAGAAACTGGACTTTCGCAAGGCATAAGAACTCATGGCGCTGCGCAAACAGCCGCAACTGGTTTAGTTAACTTGGTTCCAGTGCTATCTCGTTTTCCAAGTGCGCCCGGTACTTCTACAGCTGCTCCAGTTGAGCCACAGGCATGTATCGGGCCGTTGCCTGCAGTAGCACTTACTA
>JBDNJO010000002.1:0-54393 GCA_041687715.1 Candidatus Nanopelagicales bacterium | reverse complement strand
GTGTCGACAGGGCCTGGAAGTGGCTTTCGTCGAAGTCTGGCAAGTTGGCGGCGCAATCCCTCGTAAAGTGCTCCTGCTATGTGGCCGCCATCCAAGGGCAAAATTGGAACCATATTAAAAACAAACAAAAATAGATTCACAGATGCCAACAAATTAATTAAGTCAGCTACTTTGTAAATGCTCGGGATGCCTTCACTGCCCGCTATCTGACCGCTGATGCGACCAATTCCAATGACACTCACCGGGCTTTGTGGATCGCGCGGCACCGGAGTAAACAGGTCTCCAGCTAAACCAAAAACCCGAGCTGGAAAATCAAGTAACGCACTAGCGCTCGCTACGGTAAGCGTCGCCATGAAATCTGGCACTTCGGAGACTGGCGCCGGAACCAAATTAAATGCTGGAGAAATCCCAAGGAAGCCACGTTTGGTGAACTCCCCTGTGGCATTACCTGAAGTATCCACAATTGCAGTTTCATAAGAAGCAACCTCGACAGTTTTAGTTACGACTTCTCCTTGTGGGGTTCGATAAGTTACTGGCACGCTCTCGCCAGCTCTCGTCGCAAGCGTAGGTGCGAGCGCCTCCCAACTAGAAATTTCTACGCCAGCTACGGAAAGTAAAGTGTCTTGCGCCTTTAGGCCAATTAGCGCAGCGGGAGTTTGTTTGCCACCGACACATTCACCGTTGGTTGAGGCAATGCCATTTGGATTTGCGGCGGTAGGAACGCAGGCAACTACTTCACTTACGGTCGTCGTTACTTCTGGTCGTCCGATTACGCTCAGTGAAATTGTGAACAAGATTGAAGCGATTACCAGATTCATGAATGGGCCACCGAACATGACGGCGAGTTTTTTTGGAACACTCAAACGGTAAAAAGTTCGTGGCTCATCAATCGCAGAGATTTCGGCAAGAACTTCCTCTCGCGCTGACTCGACCATTAATCCAACGCGACCTAGGTGTTCCTTGTCTTGTACTCCAGCGGGATTGGGCGGAAACATTCCAATCATTCGGATGTACCCACCAAGAGGAATTGCCTTGATGCCGTACTCAGTATCGCCCTTTTTCCGCGACCATAAAGTTGGGCCAAATCCGACCATGTATTGCGGAACCTTAACGCCAAATCTTTTGGCAGGGAGCAAGTGACCAAGTTCATGAAGTGCAATGGATCCTAATAATCCAAGAGAAAAAACTAATACGCCAAGCAAAGTCAACATAGTTAATCCTTACGCACTGAAGTCATCATTGACGCCAAGTAACTCTTGACCAGATCGTTGTGCCCATTCTGCTGCCTTTAAAACTTCTTCTATCGTCAGCTCTGCATCAGAAACAAAATTAGTTTCGATGTGCGCATCCAGCACTAGGGCTACAAAGTCGACAATTTTTACAAAGCTCATTTTCCCAGCCAAGAATGCGGCCACTGCCACTTCGTTTGCACCATTAAGTACTGCTGGCGCTGTACCCGCTAATGCACCTGCGCGCTTTGCAAGCGAAACTGCTGGAAAATTTACTTCATCAAGTGGTTCGAAATTCCACGAAATTGGCGCGGTCCAATCGCATGCCGGTGACCCGTTTGCAATTCGATTTGGCCAATTCAAACTTAATGAGATTGGCAAATGCATGTCGGGTGGACTTGCCTGCGCGATGGTCGAACCATCAACAAACTCAACCATTGAATGAACCACTGACTGTGGATGCACTACGACTTCGATGTTTTCAAAAGGTACATCGAACAATAAGTGAGCTTCAATAATTTCTAAACCTTTATTCATCATGGTTGCAGAATTAATTGTGACCACAGGACCCATCGACCAAGTTGGATGCTTTAGCGCTTGCTCGACTGTTACCTCATGTAATTGCGCCAAGCTCATGCCACGAAAGGGTCCACCACTTGCAGTCAAAATTAGTTTGCTAATTTGTTTACCTTGCTGACCGAGTAGGCATTGTGCAATCGCAGAGTGCTCGCTATCAACTGGAACAATCTGCCCAGGTTTAGCTAACTTCGTGACGGCAGCCCCGCCAATTACTAACGATTCTTTATTGGCCAAGGCTAAAGTGGAACCAGCTTTTAAAGTTGCCACAGTTGGCAATAATCCAACGGCACCGGTGATTCCATTTACCAAAACATCAACGGGTATTTGTGCTAATTCAGTTGCGGCACTCGGTCCAATGAAAAGTTTAGGAAGTGTGAAATTTCCTTCCGAATAACCTAATTTTTTTGCATGTGCATAAAGTGCGAGTTGGACATCTTGTGCTGACGTTGCATTGGCAATTGCTAAGTACTCGACACTGAATTCCAAGGCTTGTTGCGCCAACAAAGTGGGATTACTTCCACCGGCGCATATTCCAACAACATTAAAATCGGTGGGATTTGCCCGGATGATGTCAAGAGTTTGCGTTCCAATACTTCCCGTGGAACCCAAAACCGAAACCTGACGCGGTTTATTCACTGTCACTTCTTATTAATGTTCACTGTTAATGTTCACTGTTGGTTAGAGAGCCAAGTCGCTGAGAACCAGAATACGCTCATGAGTAAGGTCTTGCATCGCATGACGCAAACCTTCTTTGCCGACGCCAGATGCTTTAACGCCACCATATGGCATTTGATCAGATCTAAATGTTGGTACATCACCAATAATGACACCGCCAACTTCCAATTCAGTGTGCGCGAGGAATGCAGTTTGTAAATTGTGAGTGAATACACCTGCTTGCAATCCGAACGGCGAATCATTAACGATGTCGAGACCTTCTTGCGTGGATGCTATGGAATTCAAAAGCATTACCGGACCAAAAACCTCATTGCAAGAAACTTTTGCATCTATTGGTACATCGATTAAAACAGTTGGTTCATAAAATGAACCGTTACGCTTGCCGCCCGTTAGCACTTTTGCGCCAGCAGCAACTGCTTCATTCACCCATTCCTCAACTCGAACGGCAGCAGCTTCATTAATCATCGGACCAACAACAGTTTTTTCATCACGCGGATCACCATTTGGAAGCGCCGCAACGGCAGCCACAATGCGATTTCTTAAATCTTCGAATAATGATTCGTGTATCAGGACTCGCTGTACTGAAATGCAAGATTGTCCAGCTTGGTAGTTTGCAAAAGTCGCGATGCGTGCAGCAGCCCAAGTTAGATCTTTTTCGCTACTCCAGTCCTCTAGTACAACTACCGCCGCGTTTCCACCGAGCTCTAAGGTGATGTGTTTGCTAGGAACTGCTTTTTGAATTTCAAACCCAACTTTGTCAGAACCAGTGAAGGACACAACTGGTAATCGCACGTCAGCGACCAATGCTGGCGCTGCCTCATTGCCAACTGGAATCACAGACCACGAGCCAACAGGTAAATCTGCCTCAGCCAAAATCTCACCAAGTAACAATGCGCTAAGCGGTGTACTTGGAGCAGGCTTTACAACTATGGGTGCGCCCACTGCAATAGCAGGCGCAACTTTATGAGCTACAAGATTCATTGGAAAATTAAAAGGTGAGATGCCAAGAACAGGTCCATGCGGAAATCTACGAATGATTGCCATGCGCCCAGCGGTAGCGGCCTCGGTATCAAGGCGTTGTAGTTCGCCGGAAAATCTGCGAACTTCCTCGGCAGCCCAGCGGAAAACTAAGCCTGCTCGACCTGCTTCCGCTCGCGCCCACATTAATGGCTTACCGTTCTCATCCAGAATTAATTGCGCGATTTCCTCAGCCCGTTCGGTCAAGCGCTTTGATATCAACATCAGAGCATCCGCGCGCTGCGCTGCAGTCGTTCGCCGGGTGGCGTGCCGTGATTCCCAGGCGCCAGCGACCGCTTGTTCGACATGAGCTGCGCTTGGAACGTAATACTGGCCAATTACTTTTCCATCACCAGGATGAATAACATCAGCAACTGTGTCACTTGTGACGGGTTTTCCAGCAATCCAAAATGGGTAAATAGCGCTCATAACCCCATACGTTACGCCCTATTGGGGCGAGAAACTAACTGTGACTGGGTCAGATTCCAAAGCCAGGAGTCTCGATTTGCCTGATTTTCTGGCAGGTCTAGCATTGTGACATGACAACTACCAACATCTCATCTCCTGTAAACGGAATTGCGCAAGAACGAAACCTGGTCACAGCAGTTCCAGGACCCAAATCCCTTGCAATGCTTGAGCGTCGTACTGCGGCCGTAAGTGCTGGCGTTGGCTCCACGCTACCTATCTATATAGAACGTGCCGGTGGTGGTGTTGTCGTAGATATAGATGGCAACTCGCTAATCGACATGGGTTCCGGAATTGCCGTAACCGGTGTTGGAAATGCGGCTGAAGAAGTAGTTGCTCGCGTGCAAGAGCAAGTCGCAAAATTTACCCACACCTGCTTTACCGTCACCCATTACGAAGGTTATGTCGAAGTTTGCGAAGCATTGAATCGACTAACTCCTGGAGATCACGAGAAGCGCTCCGCACTTTTTAACTCAGGCGCCGAAGCAGTTGAGAATGCTGTAAAAATTGCTCGTGTCTACACCAAGCGTCAAGCTGTTGTCGTGTTTGAGCACGGTTATCACGGTCGCACTAACCTAACTATGGGAATGACTGCAAAAGTTATTCCTTACAAGCAAGGCTTTGGACCGTTCGCACCGGAAATTTATCGCATGCCAATGTCCTACCCTGCCCATGATGGACTAACCGGCGCAGAAGCAGCAGCACATGCAATTAGTCGCATGAACAAGGAAATCGGTGCCGAGAACATTGCGGCTATTGTCATCGAACCAATCCAAGGTGAAGGTGGCTTTGTTGTACCTGCTGCTGGATTTATGAGTGACTTAGTCCAGTACTCAAAGGACAGTGGAATAGTTTTTGTTGCTGATGAAGTACAAACTGGTTTTTGCCGTACTGGTAACTGGTTTGCTTCCGAGCATGAAGGTATCGTCCCCGACATGATCATTACGGCAAAAGGCATTGCAGGTGGATTACCACTAGCTGCAGTTACTGGCCGCGCCGAAATCATGGACTCAGTGCACGCAGGTGGACTTGGTGGAACATACGGCGGAAACCCAATCGCATGTGCAGCAGCACTTGGTTCAATCGCCGTTATGGAACGTGAAGATTTAAATGCAAAGGCTCGTCGCATTGAGGAAATCATGAAGCCTCGGCTGGAAAAAATTGCGGCCGATACTGGTGTGATTTGTGAAGTTCGTGGCCGTGGCGCCATGGTTGCGGTGGAAATTGTAAAAAAGGGAACAAATGAACCAGATGCCGACATGACTAACAAAGTGGCAAAAGCTTGTCATGCAAACGGTGTGTTAGTCCTAACTGCTGGAACATATGGAAATGTTTTGCGCTTCCTGCCGCCAATGGTTATGCCTGAGCATTTGCTAGATGATGCATTAACAATCATTGAGCAACAGTTCAAAGAAGCTACTGCTTAAATCCTGATTTAAAATGACGCAAGAAACTGAACACTCATCTGTTAAACGCGTGCGCACAGAACTTGAACGTCATGGCATAGCAACCGAAATTAGACACTTATCGGATACTGCGCGAACGGCGCTAGAGGCTGCGCAAGTACTGGATGTAGAAGTCGGTCAGATCGCATCCTCGATTGTGTTTAAGATTTCTGATCATGAAGGTGAACAACCTCTGCTAGTTGTGACCTCTGGTCGCCATCGCGTAGACACTGAATTAGTGGCCAAAGCGCTTGGACTTGAAAAGTTAGGGCGTGCTGACGCCGACTTCGTACGGTTGTGGAGTGGGTTTGCTATCGGCGGCGTATCTCCAGTTGGCTGGCTCCATGAGGGTGAAGTATTTCAACCCCAGACCATAATTGACCAAGCTCTTGGCGACTACCCAATTGTTTGGGGTGCATGCGGTCACACTCACGTAGTTTGCAGCCTAAATTTTGAATCCTTACTCGACATAACCGCAGGAACAGCGCTCGCTGTTGCGCACGACTAAAGTCGAACTTGTGTACGTTCGAATTGACATAACCCGAGTCAGCAGCAGAAATATTCCAACTGCATTTTTATTGATGGCAAGTCAGCGACGATTACTGCGCAAAATTCCTGGCTTAGATTTTTTTAAGTTAATGGGTACGGGCTCCGGCAAGACCTTCACGGTTCGAGACGCCGATGTACACCACTGGTGCACGTTAACAGTTTGGCAAACTGAGGCAGCTTCTCAGAGTTTTCCCAATAGTAAACCAGCACAGCAGTGGGCAAAAATTGCAAAGTCACAGGCGCACTTGGAATTGATTCCACTTGCATCCAAGGGAACTTGGGCAGGTGAATCCCCATTTGGAAATCCCGTGCCAGAGAAATGGACTGGACTGACTGCCGCACTTACCCGAGCAGCCATCAAGCCAAAATGGTGGCTGGAATTTTGGCGAAGCGTTCCGCCAGTTTCAGCGGATTTAAATTCAACCCCAGGACTTATTGCCAGTTTAGGTATAGGTGAAGCGCCAGTTGGATTACAAGGAACTTTTAGTTTGTGGCAAAACAATGACAGCATTACGCAGTTTGCATCGCGACAGAAGCCACATGCAGCTGTAATTGCCCGCACTCATGAAACCGGCTGGTATTCCGAGGAACTTTTTGCGCGCTTTAAAGTCACAAAGCTGTCTGGAACTTATGCAAATGTTGATCTTGATTTAGTTGAAGCTGGGCTCTCTGGAGAAGTCGATTCATCATGAGTTCATTAATTAAACCCAAGCGCAATCCAACACTTGTGCTAGCTGGTATTGCAGCAGTCATTACAGTGCTTGCAAATATATTGTGGGCAATTTTTTCTGGACCAACACGCGATGCGCTAACCATAACTGGCGTACTCGCGTTTTCCATCGCATCTGGGCTGCATGCCTACAGCGCTTTAGGTAAGGCGCGATTAATTAAGTTCATTTCGATTGCGTTAATTGCCACCATAGTCATTGAAATTATTGGCGTTAAAACGGGAATCCCTTTTGGCACCTACGAATATAATTTAGAACGCCTCGGACCAACGGTGCTTCAAGTGCCGCTACTAATTCCGTTTGCTTGGTTCATGATGCTTTATCCAGCTTGGTTAGTTGTCGGCGATCTAGTTAAAGCTAAGGTGCCTGCAATCCTTATGAGTGCACTCCTCATGGCAACTTGGGATTTGTATCTGGATCCACAGATGGTTAACGAAGGGTATTGGACCTGGTTTGTTGCGGGTGTACCCAGTCAAGAAATTCCAATTTCCAATTTCGTTGGCTGGTTTATCACTGCCGTGATTATCTTCACCCTAATCTCAATATTTGTTGGCACCCCAAAATCGCAAGTTAGCAACCTCGTTCCCTACGCGCTAATGATGTGGATATGGTTGGGCAGCTTTTTAGTGAACATAGTAACGATTTCACCTTTTCTTGGTGAACCAAAAGTTGCCTGGTCTGGCTTTATCGGAATGGGAGTCCTACTTCTCCCCTGGGCTTGGCTGACATGGCGACGACGCTAATTCTTATTGCAGTCATAATTTCACTGCTGTTAACTGCTCACACTTTCTATAATCAATTTTGCCTGATTCGACCAACCCCAAAATTGATTTCGCATCGAGTCGCAATCTTGATCCCAGCAAGAAATGAAGAGCTCACAATTGAAGCAGCGGTTAGAAGCGCGTTAGCGCAGCAATCACTTCAATCATTTGTTGTAGTCGTACTAGACGATGCTTCCAATGACTCAACGCTTGCAAAAGTAACTGCAATAACGGATTCCAAGCTTCAGGTGATTTCTGGGGACGCGGATTTACCCAGTAACTGGCTTGGTAAGAATTGGGCTTGCCATCGATTGACAGAAAGTGTGACGGCTGATTATTTCGTGTTTATTGATAGCGATGTTGTTTTAGAACCACTGGCCGTAGCCAGCGCTATTTGTGCCATGGAGAAAAATACCTTGGATTTAGTTAGTCCATATCCAAAGCAGCTCACCAGTTCTTACCTTGCCAAGCTAGTGCAGCCACTCTTGCAGTGGTCCTGGTTAACGACGGTTCCACTCGGTCTAGCGAGGCAAACTAATCGCGGCAGCCTCGCTGTAGCAAATGGTCAATTTCTAGTTTGCAGCGCAACAGCCTATGCAGCTAGTGGCGGCCATGAAGTAATTAAGGATCAAGTACTTGATGATATTGAATTGCTCCGCGCTTTTTATAAAAAGGGTTTCAAGGGTTGCGTCATAGATGGTTCGGCGCATGCAACCTGCCAGATGTATCGAACTGATAAACAACTAATTGCTGGGTATTCGAAGAGTTTATGGACTGCCTTTGGTGGAATTTTAGGTTCATTAGCAATAAATACGTTTTTTATGTTTGTCTACGTGTTTCCACTTTATGGATTCTTCATAAATCAGCCTTGGCTCGCGGTCCTCGGATTATTTGCGGGCACATCCGGGCGAGTAATAACTGCTCGAGCGACTCGCAGTCGTGTTTTCCCAGAAGCACTCTTGCATCCGTTATCACTAATCGTTTTTTTGTGGCTGAACATTGTCTCTTGGTCGCGACATCTGCGTGGAGTTAACACTTGGAAAGCAAGGGACTTAAAGTAAGACCGTGGCTAACGTAGTTGTAATTGGTGCTGGCATGGGTGGGATGGCGTGCGCCGCCAGATTAGCCAGCAAAGGCCATCAAGTCACCATTCTTGAACACAGTTCGACTTGGGGTGGCAAGTTAGGAATTGTTAGCCACGACGGTCACTTGTTTGATACTGGTCCGAGCCTGCTGACATTGCCCGCGGTTTACCGGGACTTATTTCTAAAAACTGGCGCCGCTCTGGAAGACAGTATCGAGATTGTTGATCTTGACACGGCATTTAGATACCAATTCAGTGATGGCACCGTTTTGAAGATGCCTGGAGTTGGAGTAGGTAAGTGCGCTGAAGCAATCGGCGACACACTCGGCGGCACAAGTGCCGAGCAATGGCGGGCATTCATGAAGCGCGCCGCAAAAATGTGGTCAGTTACCCGCCGGCCATTTCTAGAATCTGAACTTCACGGACTCTCAAGTTTGATTTCAATGTCATGGCGGTTAGGTGATTTGCGAACAATAGCACCAACTAAAACTTTGCGGGACCTAGCGCAGGAATATATTTCTGATCCACGACTTTTAACGTTAGTGGACAGATATGCAACCTATACCGGCTCGGATCCGCGCCAAGCACCCGCGGCATTAGCAACTGTCCCCTACGTTGAGCAGATGTTCGGTGCTTATCACGTAGCGGGCGGGCTGCGCGAGCTTGGGCGAGCTCTTTACGAACGTGCTTGCGCGCTCGGGGTGAAGTTTGAATTTTCCTGCACAGTAGAAAACATCTCTGCTAACCCAGTAATTAATGGCGTGACAGTTGCAGGTGGGCGGTTTATAACTGCTGACATTGTTGTAGCCAACGCAGACGCCAGTAATGTCTATGGCTCGTTACTTACCGGTGAGGCCTTAGTTAAAACAAAATCAGCCACAAAATCATTGCAGAAAGCGACTCCTTCACTTTCTGGTTTTGTAATCCTGCTTGCTATGGATGGCGTGACTCCAGATTTTGAACACCACAATGTATTTTTCCCTAGCAACTATGACGATGAATTTGATTCGGTATTTGGTATTGGTAAGCCTGCATGTCCAGTTCCAGACCCAACTATCTACATTTGCAACCCAAAGGATCCCAAAATGTCTCCTGCTGGTTCAGAGTCTTGGTATGTATTGGTCAATGCACCGCGTCATGACAAAAACAATGGAATGGATTGGTCCGCTGATGGACTAGCTCAAAGTTACGCAAGTTCAGTTCAGAAAACACTTGCCTCTCGCGGCGTACCAGTGGATGCTCGAGTGAAATGGCAAGAAGTAATTTCGCCAGCAGACTTGGAGCGAAATACTTTGGCGCCTGGTGGTTCAATTTATGGAACTTCCAGCAACGGCATGCGCTCAGCATTTTTGCGCCCAGAGAACTCGACAAAAATTCCAAATCTTTACTTAGTGGGTGGCTCCGCTCATCCTGGCGGCGGTCTGCCACTTGTAGGTATGTCAGCTGAAATCGTCGCTCGTCGAATTGGTCGCGCTTAGTACGTTATTTAATTATGGATCTATAAGTTCGCATCAAATGCGTAAACCCAATTACGCCAAGAACCAACCATGTTATGACTGCAATATCTGCAAGCTGCTGGGAATCTTGTGGCCGAACTGCGCACGCGACTAAGAACATTACGCCAAGTGCGATACGAGTTGGCTTTTCGGCAACTGTGACTACGCCCACTTCATGGTGTCCCACTCCACCCGCGCGAGCACGCATATATTCATGAACTAACGCAATCGATACTGTTGCCAGCACAAGTTCTAATGGTGCACCCAAAACAAGAAATAACAAACCGATGCCAACATCAATAAATCGGTCAACTATTGAATCTAGGTAAGCGCCCCAACTTGTCACGCGCGAACTTCGCAATGCCACAATTCCATCGAAACTGTCTATCAATCCAACCAAAAGCACGAGCAGCGCTGCAATCAAGTACTTTGGCTCTGGCCCAGCAACCCATCCAATTGCGCCACCCATAAATAGCAGTGCGCTACCTGTAATTAGGTTCGGATTTAGGCGAACGAGTGGCGTAGACATGGCAAATGCCAATCGAAGCCAGATCTTGACTAATCCAGTTGGCGCTGCGCCGCCATGGAGCCCAGACCATTTCTCTGAGTACTCTGGAAATTTCATATGGCTATTGTCCTGCCACACCAAAAGTGCGCAAAATGCACCCAGCCAATAACCTGAACTAGTGGAGCAAAACACCCTAGACAGCAACAACCTTCGGGTACGCGTTCAAGGCGCTTTGGATGATTTTATTTCGCAGAATCGCGCATTGATGACTTCGGTTTCGCCCGACACCCTTACCCTCGTGGATTCGCTCGTTGGCTTACTTGCAGGCGGCAAACGTCTTCGTCCAGCGTTTGCATATTGGGGATACCGCGCAGCCGGTGGCGCAGATTCAGAGGAAATCCTGCGCGCTTGCGCAAGCCTTGAGTTTTTACAGGCCTGTGCCTTAATTCACGATGACGTTATGGACGCTAGTGACACTCGACGTGGAAACCCTTCGGTTCACAAGCAATTTGAAACACTCCATGCTCAAAATAACTGGCTAGGTTCAGGCGCACTGTTTGGCGAGGGAGCTGCGATTCTCGTCGGCGATTTAGCTCTCTCTTGGGCAGATGAAATGTTGTTAACAAGTGGCCTAGATTCTGCGCAGACTCACCGAGCTAAAGCCGTCTACGACATTATGCGAACTGAATTGATGAGCGGACAGTATTTGGATCTCTTAGAACAAGTGCGCGGACAGATAACGCAAGAACGCGCTGAGACGGTTATTCGTTACAAGAGTGCCAAGTACACAATCGAACGACCATTACATATGGGCGCCGCAATTGCTGATGCCGATATCGAGTTAATGACTTCACTGAGTAGCTACGGCCTGGCACTGGGAGAAGCTTTCCAGTTGCGTGACGACATGCTTGGGGTGTTTGGTGAGCCAAGTGTTACTGGTAAACCTGCTGGCGATGACTTGCGCGAAGGAAAGCAAACAATGCTCATCGCATTTGCATATTCAAATGCAACTGCTGATCAATGTGCTGTGCTTGCAAAACACTTAGGTACTAACAGCATTAACCCAACGGAAATTGAACAACTACAAGAAATTTTGACTTCCTGTGGCGCGAAAGATTTCATCGAGCAACGAATTTCCAAGTGTCTTGATTCTTCGCTTGAGTCATTAGAAAATCTAGCATTCGACACAGAATCAAAAACTGCATTAACCGCACTTGCTATTTTGGCAACCAAGAGAACGGCATAACACATGAGTAACTTAACCAGATGGCTTCCGGGTGCCCCAAGAACTGTAAGTGGTAAGACCGACGATGTAGTTATAGTTGGCGCTGGCCTTGCTGGACTCTCCGCTGCAATGCGGCTTGCTGGCGCGGGACGCAATGTGACTGTAGTTGAACGCGAAGCAATTCCTGGTGGCCGGGCAGGACGAATCAGCGATCAAGGCTTTGAATTTGATACTGGTCCAACTGTCTTGACGATGCCCGATCTCATCGCTGATGCTTTTGATTGCTTAGGTGAAAACATGAGCGACTGGTTAACGCTGGAACCAGTGGCGCCGCTGTATCGGGCGTTTTACCAAGATGGCAGCGTTTTAGATGTTCACTCAGACACTGCAGCGATGGCAGCTGAAATCGAACGAGTAATTGGCGCATCAGAAGCTGCTGGTTACTTAAAGTACGTTGATTTCGTAACTGATCTTTACAAGTACGAAATGAAAAATTTTATTGATCGCAACATTGATTCACCACTTGATTTGCTTTCCATGGACTTAGTTCGCCTCATCAAGCTCGGTGGCTTCCGTAAACTTGCTCCAAAAGTTAATCAGTACTTAAAAGACGATCGAACCCAGAGAGTGTTTTCATTTCAGTCCATGTACGCCGGACTTTCTCCGTATGACGCGCTAGCAATTTATGCAGTAATTGCCTACATGGACTCTGTTGCTGGTGTTTTTGCGCCAAAGGGTGGCATGCATGCACTTCCAGTTGCCATGGCCAGTGCGGCCGCAAAACATGGTGTGAAATTTAAGTACAGCACTGAAGTTACAAAAGTGAAAATGGTTGGTAACCGTGCTACTGGTGTGGAAACAAGCACTGGCGAATTTATTCCAGCCGATGTTGTAGTACTTAATCCTGACTTACCAGTTGCTTACCGCGATCTATTGGGTAAGGAACCTTGGAGCGTCAAGCGCCTCAATTACTCACCTTCGTGCTACTTAATGCTTGCTGGCTCATCTGCTAGGTATGACCATGTTGCCCATCACAACATTCACTTTGGGCACAGCTGGTCTGGGGTATTTGATGAGCTAATTGATCAAAAAGTTTTGATGACTGACCCAAGTGTTTTAGTCACCAATCCAACACGAAGTGATCCAGGTTTGGCTCCAGCCGGAAAAGAGATTTACTACGTCTTATTCCCCACCCCAAACCTTGATGCAGATATTGACTGGAAGAAAATTGGCCCAGCATATCGAGATCACGTCGTAGAAACTTTAGAGGCTCGTGGTTACACAGGCTTTGGCGCGGGCATTGAGTTAGAGCACTTGACGACACCGCAAGATTGGTCAGATCGTGGCATGGAGCGTGGTGCGCCATTCGCTGCTGCACATTCGTTCCTGCAAACTGGTCCGTTCCGATCAGGCAATATGTTCGGCGAAAATGTTGTCTTCACGGGTTCTGGTACCCAACCAGGAGTTGGGGTACCAATGGTTTTGGTTTCGGGCCGGTTAGCAGCCGAGCGAATTACTGGCTTGGATAAAACATATTCATCACGAGCCAGGCGCTAACTACTTGCCTTGCGCAAGTTCTTGAATTTAGGCATTAGCCGTAGTCTGGAGTATGCCGATAGCCCAATCCAGTAAGCGAAGGTTGCGCGCTGACCCAGGTTGGTTTGGTCAATATGCGCTGCCAGGTTTACTTGGTTCACTATTTATGAGTGCTGGCGCACTTGGCGTGGGTTGGTTTCCGTTATCCGCTCACATTCTGCAATGGCAATTAATTGATTTCGTACAAACTCAAACTCTGGGCTTGGCTTTGACTCGTTCCTTTGTTGTTGTTGGCGCAGCGCTTTTACTCCAGGCTTGGTTAGTAGTTGGAATCGATGCATTGCATGAAAAGATTTCACGACTGGAAACTATTTATTTTTCCTTTGCTGCTTGGTGCCTGCCGCTCTTATTTGCGCCGCCACTTTTTAGTCGCGATGTTTATTCCTATTACATGCAAGGGCAGATGCAACTGAGCGGAAACAACCCATATGAATCTGGTGTTTCCGTAGTTCCTGGTTGGTTTCAAAGTGGCGTTGATCCACTTTGGGGTGACGCGCCAACTCCTTACGGTCCGGTTTTTTTGTTGCTTGAAAAATGGACTGCATTTATAAGTGGAGATTCCGCGCTCGTAGCGGCGTACTTATTCAGAGCCCTAGCGGTATTGGGCGTTATCTTTATTTGCTTTAGTCTTCCTGGGTTAGCTCGAGCGCATGGAATAAACCCAATCACTGCAGTCTGGCTTGGCGTTATGAATCCACTTGTGGTTATGCATTTTGTTGCTGGCGCACACAACGATGCACTTATGGTTGGCGTAATTTTTCTAGCACTTCGCTTCGCACTAAGAGAACGCTTCGTGATAGCCGTTGCACTGGGAACGATAGCCCTGGCTATCAAACCAGTTGCTATCGTTATGCTTGCGTTCCTAGCCCTCATGGCCGCTGGCGCCAATTCAACATGGATTCGTCGAACTAGGTTCGCATTGTTAACTGGGCTTGTCTCGCTCTTGACGTTGCTCGCAGTTTCGGCGCTGTCAGGAACTGGTCCGTTTGGTTGGCTAAATTCATTGTCCACACCAGGCGCAGTTAAAAGCTGGCTTTCACCAACAACCGCAATTGGAATGCTGGTTGGTGAAGTCATCAAATTTTTTGGTTTTGGAAACTACGTCGAAACTAGCGTTCAGATTTTGCGGCTCATCGGATCAGTGATCTTGGCGGGCGTATTAGTTTTGCTGGTTTTACGCCCAGCAGGGCGCAGTGGTACGCGTGCAATCGGACTTTCACTTGTGGCACTTGTTGTACTTGGACCAGTTGTACAGCCTTGGTACTTACTATGGTCTATTCCACTACTTGCGGCTACTGGATTAACCCATAAGCAAGTTCGCATCATGGTGGTTTTGATTGCAGCATTTACCATTCATGGAATTGCTAATTCGAGCGCTACTGCTGATACTTTTCTGGACTTAAGCGATGGCATTGCCATGTTGCTCGCTGGCTTAACGCTTGGTTTAGCCATGCTTGCCTCAAAAGCCGAGCGCTCGTTAATACTTGGTGATAGCGACGAGAAAGATTTGTTACCAAGCAATGCAAGCTCATTGGCTGCCGCCAAGACGATGGAACTAACTTAGCCCTGTTTTAGCCCTGTGTTAACTCGGAGATGCCTGGGAAGTTTCCAGTTGAATCACAAACCAAGACCACGTTAGCTTGTTCGCTGCCTGCCTCATCTAGTTGATCAGCGATTCGCTGGGCAGCACTTGAATCCGCTTTAATAAGTTCTTGCCAGCCAGTCCAGGCAATACATAAATTCGTAGTAGCAGCCGGCCGCCTTAACAATTCCTCGACGATGGCTGAAATGTCACAGCCAACCAAATCTGGGCGTAGTAACTGTTGGGCAACAAGGTCAATGAAATCTTGTTCGGAGACTGCCCCGCTTGAATCAACCCAAATGAAATCCCAGCCTGCTAGTCCAGCTTCAGCTGCAATGACCGCTTCGGTGAAATTAACTTTCCAGCGCAAAACACCAGTTAGGCGCTGCGCTTTTAACATTGCAGCAAGTAACCCTGGGTTTGGAGCAACCACGCGTTTCCGATCCATATATGTGCGCACAGCACGCAGAAGAAACCATACGCGTTATTCGAGTAGATCCTATAATCTGCAAAAAATGTGGGTTGCTGTAACCCACCCCGCTCAACATTGATTAAAGTTACCAATGTGTCTAACCGAGATCTCGATGCCGCTCAAATTTTTGATCCTGCGCTTCGGGAGTCCTACGAATTATGTCGACAACTTAATGCTAAGCACGGAAAAACTTATTACCTAGCAACGCTGCTGCTTCCTCCAGAGAAGCGGCCGTACGTCCACGCGCTATATGGCTTTGCTAGATATGCAGATGAAATTGTTGATGACTTGGCGTCAACTCTTACGGATGAGGAAAAAGCCGCCCAACTGGAAAGTTGGGGGAAGAACTTTTTAGAGATTTTTGATAGTGGTGAAACCACTGATCCTGTTTGCATTGCCGTTTTAGACACCGTGCGCCGTTGGAAAATCCCACGCGAACATTTCGAAGCATTCTTACATTCAATGACAATGGATTTAACCATCACGCAATACCAAACATACGAAGATCTTTACGAGTACGTGTATGGATCCGCTGCCGTAATTGGGCTCCAGATGGTGCCTATCCTGGAACCGACAGATCAATTGGCCTATGCTCGCGCAACTGAATTAGGTGTTGCGTTTCAGTTAGCAAATTTCATTAGAGATGTAGGCGAGGATTTGGATCGCGGCCGAATTTATCTGCCACTTGATGAACTGGCGCAGTTTGGTGTGACGCGCGCTGACTTAGAAAAGCGCATCGCAACGCCACAAATTAAAGAAGCCTTGAAATTTCAAATCCAACGAGTTCGGCGTCTTGAGGAGTCATCTCGAATTGGAATCTCTATGCTTGGCGCCAAGTCACAGCCTTGTATTGAAACTGCCCGAATTTTATACTGTGGCATTGTTGAAGCAGTGGTAGACATCAATTATGAAGTTTTCGATCGAAGAGCCAGTGTTTCCTTAGGTCGCAGATTGCGCGTAGCAATTCCTGCTTACCTTAAAGCGCGAAAACTCTGGTAACTGCCAATCGCTATTTAACCCGTAGGATTTTTTCCACACTCTTTCGAGGTGGTCCAGAACGAGGATTTCGCTGGACACCGATGCGCCCTAACCAAACCCAAATCACAAGTGTTAGTAAAACTAAACTGAAACCAAAGAATAGATCTTCAACTGGCGCAAACGCGATGCGACCATCTCCAAGAATTTCAGGAGCGCCCTCTTGTGGCGATGTAGAACCAATTATTGCCTCGCCATCATATTTAACAATCCCAAATCCAGTAAGAATTCCATTCGTCACAAGCTGGAAGAAAACAACTATTGAATATGAAACCCAAAAAACCCGCCTTGTTAACAACTTTGTCTTAAATACGTAAAGATCTACTACCGCAATAATTAGCGCTGCGAGCAGGGCAAGTTGGGTGTACGTCATTTGCTTACCTCATCTCCACTTTCCCAATCGCGCGCACTTCGTACGGCCTCAAAGGACAAAATTGCGCAGATTGGTATCACGATAAAAAATAAAATTTCATCAAGTGGGATATCTGCAAAAACGATTACGCCAGTGACGTACCGACTATCAAAATTCCAGTGCCCCTGTGCTATGGCATATGCATCCCAAATTGAAAAGACAATCAAAACTGGAATTATTGTAAACACTAGGCGAATTGCTCGACGGTAAACCCTCGTGCGCAAAAAGAACTCCAACCATGCAGTTCCCGCCAGGGATCCAACGAGTACACCTAGGTATGCAAATTGTGACATGAGCTCTCTTTCGCTTATGTTGAAAATATACCTTGTCGTGGCGACCAAACTGATATATACCCCTTTCATCTACAATGAAATTGTGAACCAATCGCCAATTATTGATCCATTAATTGGGAAAGTATTAGATGATCGCTACCAAATTGATGAACTAATCGCCCAAGGTGGGATGGCTACGGTCTATCTCGGAACGGACCTTAGATTGGGTCGCACGGTTGCGCTAAAAGTTCTAGGTGGGGCACTGGTAAATGATCCAAACTTTGTTGAACGATTTACCCAAGAGGCGCGTGCTGCTGCTGCTTTGACACATCCAAACGTTGTGGCGGTTCATGATCAAGGAATCAATGCTGGTTTTCCATTTTTGGTTATGGAATATGTTCAGGGGCAAACAATCCGGCAGCTTATGGCGCAATCAGGACCATTTACGAGCGCGCATGCCCTTGAAATAATTGGCGCAGTCCTCGCCGGCTTAAGCGCAGCGCACGATGCTGGATTTGTTCATCGGGACATAAAACCAGAAAATGTTTTGATAACGCAGGACGGACATATCAAAGTTACAGATTTCGGTTTAGCCCGAGTTATCAGCGATACTCCAGTTAGTGACTCCACGGGAGCAGTGCTACTTGGCACGATGGCATATCTGTCACCAGAGCAGGTTCAGCAGTTTGCGGTGGACCAAAGATCAGATGTTTACTCATGCGGCATTTTGCTATATGAGATGGTGACTGGAGTCGTTCCTTTTACTGGCATCTCACCACTTGATGTCGCCTACCAACATGTAAATAGCGCAGTGTCTGCTCCAAGTGCGATTCAGCCAGATGTTCCACCTGCAGTTGATCACTTAGTTCTAGCTGCTACTCGTAAACATCCAGATGAGCGAATTCAGAGTGCGCGCGAATTTCGTCATGGAGTTGTTCGAGCGATTTCCGCAGTTCCCAAAGCGGAAGCCTTAACAACAGCTATCCCGTTGCATAACACGCAGATTCTAAATCCAGCAAGTCGCGGTTCGCATCGAGCCACTGGTGTTATCCCAATTACAAAACCAAATCCAGGAATTGGATCTAGTGGTATCCATCGCGAACCTACTACCAAATCTCGCAATCGCCTTATCGCGCCATTGCTTATTTTGCTTGCGGTAATTCTTGGCGGCGGTGCTTGGTATCAATTCAGTGGCAGCTACGCAGTTGTTCCGCCACTGGCAGGACTGAGTGTGGAAGAAGCAAATGTTATTTTGGCTCCCCTAGAACTTTCAAGTGATGTTGTGGAAGAGTTCTCGGAAGATATTCCAGCCGGATTAGTTGTTGCCACCTCGCCACTTGCAGGAGAGAATGCCAGAAAAGGCAATGCGATAGTGCTGCGAATTTCAAAGGGTCAAGAACGGTATTTGATTCCAAATGATTTAGCCGGCCGTGATCCCGCTGAAGTGACCACAGTTTTAGAAGAATTAACTTTGAGTGTTGCTGGGACGAATGAAGTGTTTGATGAACTTATTCCAATTGGAAAAGTAGTTAGCACTGAGCCAGTGGCAGGTGAATCCGTTAAACGTGCTACTCCAATTACAGTCTTAATCTCAAAAGGACCTGCGCCAGTTGAAGTGCCACCAATTTTAGGCACTTTAGTTACGGATGCCACTGCGGTCTTAGCGAACATTGGTTTGACTCTCGAAATCACACTCGAAGAATTTGCTGACAGTGTTGCTGGAACAATCCTTACTAGTGACCCACTGCCTGGAAATGTTGTTCCAAAAGCTACCGTCATAAAAGTGACCGTGAGCAAGGGCCCAGTGTTAGTGGCTGTTCCAAATGTAGTTGGTATGGATGTCGCTACGGCTACAGCGACGTTACAAAATGCAGGGTTCCAAGTTAAGGCAACTAATAAGTTAGCTGTTGCGATCTTAAATAAGGTTTACTCACAAAATCCAGCTGGTGGAAGTCAAGCACCTAGAGGATCGTTAATAACACTTGAAATTGTCTAGCTTCGTTCGCTAGAAATTAACTACGTTGCCCCAACATATCCGCAACTTGAAATGCCAAGTCCAAACTCTGCACGCGATTAAGGCGCGGGTCGCAAGCGGTTTCATACCTGAACGGTAAGTCAGATTCACTTACGCCGCCAATGCCACCAAGGCATTCAGTGACATCATCGCCCGTTAGTTCAATGTGAATACCACCTGGATGAGTGCCCATTGACTTATGTACTTCAAAGAAACCACGAACTTCGTCAATTACGTCATCTAGCAATCTAGTTTTATGTCCCGAGGCAGCTTCCAAAGTATTGCCATGCATGGGATCACAAACCCAAAGAACTGGATGATCTGTTTTTTGTACCGCAGCTATCAGGCTTGGTAATACGTCCCTGATGTTCTTGGCACCCATCCGAGTGATGAACATTAAGCGCCCAGGCACTTTATTTGGATCAAGTTTCTTAAGTAAATCTGATATGTCTTCCGGTGAAGTCTTGGGCCCAATCTTTACGCCGATTGGATTTGAAATCTTTGAAACAAAATCAATGTGGGCACCCGCAATATCTCGGGTGCGCTCGCCTACCCAAACAAAATGTCCAGATACGTCGTAAAGATTGCCAGTGCGAGAATCCACTCGAGTGAGCGGCTTTTCGTAATCTAGTAACAGCGCTTCGTGGCTCGCGTAAAAATCTGCGCGCTTGAATTCCTCTGGATCAGCGCCGCAGGCAGTCATGAAGGAAAGTGCTCGGTCAATTTCTGCAGCCATTTGTTCGTAGCGAATGCCAGGAGCAGATTCACTAACGAAGTCTTGATTCCAAGAATGAACCTGTCGCAAATCTGCGTAGCCACCCTGAGTGAATGCACGCACCAAATTTAGCGTTGCCACACTTGCGTGGTAAGTATCAACAAGACGCATTGGATTAGGAGTGCGAGATTCCAAAGTGAAATCAAGTCCATTTACTGCGTCCCCACGGTAAGAAGGCAAACTCACGCCATCAATGGTTTCATCTGCAGAGCTTCTTGGTTTTCCGTACTGACCTGCAATTCTTCCGATTTTAACAACTGGAGTTGATGCGCCGTATGTTAAGACGATCGCCATCTGAAGAACAGTTTTAAGTCGAGCCCGGATTGAGTCAGCAGTATTTGCAACAAATGTTTCCGCGCAATCCCCACCCATGAGTACGAAAGCATTGCCGAGACTGGCTTCGCCAAGTCGAGTTTTTAACTCGTCGCACTCACCAGCGAAAACTAATGGCGGCAGGCTCGACAAGATTTCTTGCGCGCGCTTAAGTTCGCCCGCATCAGGCCAGGCTGGCTGCTGCGCTGCTGGCAAATCTGGCCAAGAAGTCTTTGTCATAACGAACAGAATAGTAGCGATTCGCGCGGTTTCCTAAATCGCAAACCTGAGATCCAATGAGGCAGCAGACTAGAATTAGGTTCATGGCAATCAAAAAAGTGGCGCTACTTACTGCCGGTGGATTAGCGCCTTGTCTTTCCTCCGCTGTTGGGGCCCTGATTAGCCAATACTCCAAAATTGCTCCAGACGTTGAGATCATTGCTTACCGAAATGGTTACCAAGGACTTTTGCTCGGTGAATCGATTCCAATTACGCCGCAGATCCGGGCTAAAGCAGACTTGCTGCACAGTTTTGGTGGCAGTCCGATAGGAAATTCACGAGTAAAACTGACCAATGTCGCCGATTGCGTTGCCCGTGGCTTAGTTCCAGCGGGAGCTGATCCCCGGCAGGTAGCTGCCTCACAATTAATTGCAGATGGCGTTGATGTACTGCACACCATCGGCGGCGATGATACGAATACTGCGGCTGCTGATCTTGCGAACTTTTTGGCGCAAAATAACTACGATTTAGCAGTAGTTGGGTTACCTAAAACGATTGACAACGACATCTATCCCATCGCCCAATCACTTGGCGCGTGGACCGCAGCTGATGAAGGTGCTCACCACTTTAGCAATATAGTTTCGGAACATACTTCTAATTCGCGCATGCTAATTGTTCATGAAGTTATGGGACGACATAGTGGTTGGCTAACAGCTGCCACTGCAGTTTCCTACCGCTGCCTGCTTGATGACATGAATTGGATTCCAGAATTTGGATTAACCCGAAATCATCGAGACATTCACGCGGTGTATGTGCCTGAACTCGAAATTGATCTAGCAGCAGAGGCTAAGCGATTGAGTAAAGTCCTTGATGAAGTTGGAAACGTAAACATATTTTTATCAGAAGGTGCTGGCGTTGATGCCATCGTAGAGAAAATGCGCAGCAACGGTGAAGCTATCCCGCTGGATCCATTTGGTCACGTCAAGATTGATAAAATTAATCCAGGAGAATGGTTTTCAAATCAGTTTGCGCCCATGATTAAAGCTGAAAAAGTTTTGGTGCAAAAGAGTGGCTATTTTGCTCGCTCGGCTCCAGCGAATGCTGCTGATAAAAAATTGATTCAGGATTGTGCGGTAATTGCAGTGCGAGCAGCACTAGATGGACTTAGTGGGCTTGTTGGCCAGGATGAAGACCAAGGAAATGTTATTCGCGTTTGCGAATTCCAGCGCGTTGCTGGAGGCAAACCATTTGATACCGAACAAGTCTGGTTTGAGCAATTACTTTCGCAAATTAGACAGCCAAAGGGTAAGCCAGTCACAACTCATTAATTCGTTAATTAATTGTTAGGGCTCTTTGATCTTGATGCATATTTATCTACGTACTCTTGCCCAGAAAGATCCATGATGCGATACATAATTTCATCAGTTAATGAGCGTAGGACAAATCGGTCGTCTTCCATTCCGTAATAACGGGAAAAATCTAATGGCGCACCAATTCGGATTCCAACTTCAACTCCAAAATTTGGTCGCGAGCGACCTATCGGTTGAACCATCTCAGTATTAATCATTGCAACTGGAATAACGGGCACTCGTGCTTCAAGAGCTATCCGGGCAACACCAGTTTTTCCGCGATAAAGACGCCCATCTGAGGATCGAGTGCCTTCTGGATAAATGCCAAGTAAGTGCCCTTCATTAAGCAGGCGCACGCCAGTTGTGATTGCTGCCATGCTGGCATTTCCACCAGTGCGATCCACTGGAACTTGACCGGCGCCCCGCACAAATGCGGCTGTGACTTTCCCTCTGATTCCAGGACCTTCGAAGTACTCACTCTTTGCCATAAATGTAATTTTTCGAGGAACGGCTACTGGCAAAAAAATTGAGTCTGAAAAAGAAAGATGGTTACTCGCTAAAATCGCCGGTCCATTTTCTGGGATATTGTCTAGGCCCTCAACCCAAGGGTGAAACGCCACTTCAATGGCAGGGCCTATGGCGACCTTCTTTAGGAACTTATAAAAGTTATCGCGGTCAGACACAGCACTAACGGTAGTCAAGCAAATGAGTTACAGCAATTACTGGTCCAGATTTTTCATGGTTTCAGAGGTTTTCAATAGGTTCTAGGACATACTGAGATCTCGTAAGGCTTTTATCGAGAGTTGCCCAAGTGCGCGAGTTATCTGTTCCTGCAAACATCCCACCAATTGTCAGTGGCAATGTGACAGATCATATTGAAGACTTGGTCAATCGAAATCCAGACTTCCCGTCATTGGCTATCCAGAAAGACGACCAGTGGTCCACTGTCTCTGCTGAACAGTTTCGCTCTCAAGTTCGCAGCGTGGCAAAGGGTTTAATTGCAGATGGCCTTATGCCTAGTGACCGAATAGCAATACTTTCGCGCACTCGATACGAGTGGACGGTCGCAGACTATGCAATTTGGTACGCAGGCTGCATCACGGTTCCAATTTATGAAACTTCCTCACCTGAACAGGTTGAGTGGATTATTTCTGATGCAAATGTTGTCGCAACTTTTTTTGAAGCGCAACGAACTACACACGCCTTCACTCCGATTGCAGCGAAGGTTCCAGCGATGACTCGCTCCTACGTTTTCGGTGACAATGTGTTAGCTGAACTTTCCAGCAAAGGCGCTCACATATCTGATGACGAATTGACTGCCCGGCGCAATTCATCGCAACCAAGTGACCCTGCAACTTTGATTTACACATCTGGAACGACTGGTCGTCCAAAGGGTTGCATCATTACACATGGAAACTTGATGGCTGAAGTTGATACTTTAGTTAAAGGCGTACCCGAAGTATTTGAAGTACCAGAGGCATCCACTTTAATTTTTCTACCACTAGCTCATGTGTTTGGAAGATTGATTCAGGTTGCGATGTTGCGTGGTGAGGTCACAATCGGTCACTGTCCAAATCCTGCAGCGTTACTTAAGGATTTGAGTTCTTTCCAGCCGACTTTCCTGTTGGCTGTCCCACGAGTGTTTGAAAAAGTATTTAATGGCTCCGCTGCAAAAGCGCAAGAAGCAAGTCCTGTCAAAGGAAAGATTTTTGATCGAGCAGCAAAAGTTGCAATTGCTTACAGCGAAGCAATAGACCATGGGCACATGTCAAAAGGACTTGCACTTCAACATGGCTTATTTGACAAACTTGTTTATTCAAAATTACGTCACGCCATGGGTGGCCGAGTTACTCATGCGATTTCAGGTGGCGCCGCACTCGGTTCTCGCCTTGGACACTTCTACCGTGGCTTAGGTTTAATAATTCTTGAGGGATATGGCTTAACTGAAAGCACGGCAGGCAGCACCTTAAATGTGCCAAGCAACTTAAAGATTGGCTCAGTTGGACGCCCGCTCCCAGGCACTGGGGTTCGGATCGAATCAGACGGTGAAGTCCTACTTAAAGGCCCACACATCTTTGCTGGATATTGGAATAACGATGCTGCAACAGCTGAGGCAATGACTGGCGATGGCTGGTTTCGTAGTGGCGACATAGGTGAATTAGATAGTGATGGCTTCTTACGAATCACTGGCCGCAAGAAAGAAATTATCGTGACCGCTGGTGGCAAGAATGTGGCTCCTGCTGTTCTCGAAGATCGCTTGCGGGCCAACTCCATAATTAGCCAGTGTGTTGTCGTTGGAGATGACAAGCCTTACATTGCAGCGCTCATCACACTTGATCAAGATGCGCTCCCACAAATTTTGGCAGCAAGCAACCTTGAGAATGCACCCATGGCCGAGTTAGTAGCAGATCCAAACGTGCGCGCTTTAGTTCAGAAAGCTATCAATGCTGCAAACGAGGCAGTATCAAACTCTGAAGCAATAAAGAAGTTTTCGATCCTGCTCGAAGACTTAACAATCGACAATGGTTATTTAACTCCAAAAATGAGTATCCGTCGTCACTTGATTCTGCAAGATTTCGCTAAAGAAATCGACGCGCTCTACAACTAAGCATCACATTTGCATGCTTACTGGCTACGCTTAATTTCATAATGCGTACGGTTCCGTTGTTGGTTGGATGGTTTGCAACCAGACTCTGGGTTTTATTATCAGGATTTAGTCTCATTCTCTATCCAGAATCGCAATTTTTATTTAGTGATGTTCGTCTTTATGACTGGTGGGCTGGAAATATTGCCGATGGTTTTTTCCCAGTTAATGATCCAATGTGGCAGTATCCACCACTTGCTGCCGTTGTTTTCTTAGCTGGATATCTAATTGCCCCTAACACGGTAGGTTTTGTTTTTTTAGCTCTACTAGCTGACTTTGTAATCATGCTTTTGCTGTTGGCTCGTGGCCGCGAACTAGATAATTACCTACCGGGCGCTATTTGGCTTGCTACTCCCCTGATAATCGGTCCGATTTTGTTAGGTCGCTTCGATGTCTTCCCAACTTTGGCCGCAGTTTTTGCTTTACTCTATGTTTCATCGCCAAAAAAATTTGGTAGCGCACTTGCAGTTGGCGCCTTACTAAAGGTTTGGCCAGTTCTTTTACTCTTAGCAACTCCCAAGGCAATGTTAACGAGAGTTTTACTTTGGTTCGCACTTACATTTGGCGTTGGCAGCCTCTTACTTGGCATCTGGTGGGATGGGAGTTTTTCATTTGTTGGTGGCCAGAGATCTCGTGGCTTGCAGATTGAATCTATTGGTGCACTGCCTTATCAACTCTGGAATGCGGGACCAGCAACTGTTACTTCAGCATTCCAATTTGGTGCAATTGAAGTCGTCGCTCCAGGTACCGCGTTTATTTCCTTAATTGTTACCATCGTCGGTGTCGCACTTCTTGCGAAATTAAGTTTTTGGCGAATTTTTGGCAAGTTAAATAATGCGCAACCTGCCGACATCGCGCTTCTTGCCTTGCTACTGGCAATAGTTTCAAGTCGAGTGCTCTCGCCGCAGTATCTCGTTTGGATATTTGGGGTACTCGCAGTTTGTGCCTTTAATCCGCAGCAAAATTTCCGTAGAATTTTTATATTGCTTGCAACTAGCACTGTCATTGGCCAACTTCTTTATCCTGGTTGGTACATAAGTTTTCAGCAGGGTGGCACGCTTGCCGTAGCCGCTCACACCATTCGGATTATCACCTTGGTTTGGGCAACCGTATTAGTCTGGCGAAACCTAAGCCCGACCGCGCAACGCTTGGCGCCAACAGCCGCACCTAATGATCTAGGTCAACACCCGACAGCAGGGAGTCAAGCCGCTTAAAGCTGTGCTCCCAAGTCCATTCCTGGGTAACCCAAGTTCGACCAGCAGCACCCATGCGCTTAGCAAGGTCTTGATCTGTCAGAAGCTGAATTAAGCGGTCAGTGATTTGAGTTAAATCATTTCCATTCACCAAGAATCCAGTTTCGCCATCGAGCACTGCGTCCACAGCACCCCCAGAGTCGCCAACAATTACCGGCAAACCGGTTGCAGAAGCTTCTAGAAATACGATTCCAAGGCCTTCCACATCCCAGCCACCTACTCGAGTGCGGCATGGCATTGCAAACACGTCGCCGGCTGCGTACCAATTTGCGAGCTGATCTTGCTCGACTTTTCCAGTGAAATACACGTTGTCTCGAAGCCCTAAATCATCTGTAAGTTTTTCCAAGTGCTTTCGATAGGGACCGTCGCCAACAATTATTAACGATGCAAGTGGAACGACTTCAAGCACGCTTGGAAGAGCCTGGATAAGTTGATCTTGGCCTTTTCGGGTCATTAACCGTGAGACGCAAACTATGACGGGCCGATTTGCCCAACCAATACTGGATCGCAAAGCAAATCCTGCAGTCGCGTTAGCTGGCGAGAATTCCTCAGTGTTTACCCCCGGCATAATTCTTCGCATAGCTGCGGCTGCTTGCGGAGTTAATGCCCGCGTGATTCTTCCGTGCGTATATTCGCTTATGTAAGTTAAATGATCTACATCATTTCCAATTTTGCGAAGTGCTTGCTTTGTGCCCGGCGTCATGGCCCAACCAACTTCATGCCCCTGTGTCATGCCGACAATGTTTGTAACGCCTAGCTTGCGAAGTGAAGATGCAAGTAATCCAAGAGGCGCAGCGGCTCCGAATAAAACTCTAGTGACATTATTTGCAACAATAATTTCGCGAGCCATGTTAAGGGTTCGTTTATCTGGCAATAGAGTCTTAGTTTTTGCGCGCACGGTCATGAACTTCTGCGCAGCATCAAATTCCGCTGCGCCATACCAGCTCGAAGTTAAGACGCTTACTTGCTTGGGATCAAATCGACGCACCAATTCATAACCAAAAGTTTGAATACCACCCGGACGTGGTGGGAAGTCATTAGTAATGACCAGGGTGTTACTCATGGAACTATCTTGCCGTAGTGGTTTGGCCAAATTCTTATCGCGCTACTGCAGTGCTACTTTCGCTTTCGCTCTCGCCGCTGCCTTTTATCAACCTAAGTGGCGCAATCAATCCCGCCCCAGCCATGACATCAAGGACTTCTTTGTGATCATTAAGCGATGCTGGCATTGGTCCAAGCAGCGCCGTGACAACACAGTCCGAGCAGGCAATGTCTCGCATCAAACAACTTGCACAGTCAATTAACATAAGCGTCTCCCTCTAGCGATTGGGCCATTCTCTGGCACTACTTGAAACGCTAGAACTGACCTCTGACACTTTTTCTCGCCAATAATCCTGTGTCAAGATAAACTCGCCAGGCAGTTGTCGGTGGCAACCAGTAAAGTCCCCATATGAGTGATTTTCTGGGGCAAAGTGTTCTCACCATTGCTGATATTGGCCAGCAACTCGCCCACACCACTTTTGTCATAGTTGATCTAGAAACTGCAGGTGGGAAGCCAAGTGATGCGGGAATAACGGAAATTGGCGCAGTTAAAGTCCGTGGCGGCGAAGTAATCGGTGAATTTAGAACATTTTGTCATCCCGGCGTGCCCATACCTGCCTTTATATCTGTGCTTACCGGAATAACTAATCATCACGTTGCCACTGCGCCAAGTGTGGCAAGTGCGGTCATCGAATTTCTGGCATTTGCTGGCTTCGATTCCCAAGATCCACCTGTTCTGGTGGCACATAATGCCCCATTTGATGTTGGTTTTCTCAAGTCTGCCTGCGCAAAATTTGAAATCCATTGGCCGGCTCCAAGAGTTGTTGACACCGTTATCTTGGCTCGAAAAATACTTCGTAAAGATGAAGTCAAAGATAAAAAGCTAGCAACCCTTGCTCGTTTTTTTAGTGCTCCCGTAAGTCCCACTCATCGCGCGCTCGATGATGCAAGGGCAACCGTCTCAGTACTTCATGGCTTAATTGAACGCGTTGGAAACCTTGGCGTCCATGATTTAGCAGGGCTGCAAAACTTTAATGGACCCGCAACCGAACGGCGCCGGCGTAAACGACACTTAGCAACTGACTTACCAGAATCACCTGGTGTCTACATTTTCTATGATGGAACTGACCGGCCACTATATGTAGGAACCTCAAAAAATATCCGCAAACGTGTCATGACTTATTTCACAGCAGCAGAGTCAAGATCCCGCATGACTTCAATGGTGGAACTTGCGCAAAGAGTGCAAGCTTACGTTTGCGAAACTCGCTTGGAAGCAACTATCCGAGAGTTACGCATTATTAATGAACTGCGACCGACTTATAACGCTCGCTCTCGAAATCCAGAAAAGACAATTTGGCTGACGTTGACTGATGAAAAGTTTCCACGAGTTTCAATTATTCGCCAAGCAACTCTGCCACCTGTTGAGAAAATATTTATTGGACCTTTTTCGAATCAGTCATGGGCGCAATTAGCTATGGACGCGTTACACGAAACTACCAAGCTGCGGCAATGCAAAGACCGAATTACTAGCAAAACAGTAATGACTCCCTGCGCCCTTTATGAAATGGATCGATGTATCGCACCATGTATTCCAGAAACTGACAATGCTCGTTATGACGAAATCGTTACAACTTCAAAAAAGATTCTCACTGGTGACTCTTCTCAAGTAACTTCAAAATTTATGGGAAGCATCAAAAAATTTGTCGAACTTGAAAAATTCGAAGAAGCTGCACTTAGCCGCGATCGCATGCACGCTCTTGCTGGTGGTGTGCATCGGTCGACAAAGTTGCGTTCGCTGGCTTCGATTCCATTTTTGCTCGCTGCCCAACTCAACGAGCTTGGCGGCTGGGACATTCACGCGATAACTTATGGCCGGTTGGCCGGTGCGATTCAATCTGCGCCCGGTGCAGATCCAAAAACTTATTTAGCCCAACTTAAGTCAACAATTGCAACAGATGTAAGCCTGCCAACGCTGGTTTCTGAAACAGAACTGTTGCTCAAGTGGCTCGGCGATGGCAGCACTCGCCTTGTTGAAATTGCGCCTGATCACACTTGGCACCACTCAATTACAGCTCCCGTAAAAGCGCAAGAACTACTAAGCGCCTAACGCGAACCTTTGGCTTACCGAAGCCCAGACCTCGAGCTGACTACTCGCGGCCCCAGAATCAATCGAGCTATAAGCCGTGGGTAACGCACTTTGTATTCGAGCTGCCACTGAATCCATTACATTCCCAAAACGCTGTGCACCTTTAGCTGCGTCGTAGGCCACTATCGTTGCAGCTGCATTGAGCGCAACTACGTCGCGGATAGCTCGATAGTTGCCATCGCTTCGTCCGCTTAGTATGTCTAAAACAACTTGCGCGTTGAACTTTGCATCTCCACCACGAAGTTCGGCAATTGTTGCCGGCAAAAGTCCAAGGGATTGTGGCGTAATAGTCTCTTCGCGAAGCTCTCCTGAAGTGACATCCCAGACTTGCGTTGCAGCGGATGTCGAAAACTCATCTAGGCCATCAAGGCTTCGCACAACAATTGATTTAAAGCCCCGCTCTAATTGCACTTGTGCCAGCACTGGGGCTAACCGCAAATCTGCGCAGCCAAGTAGCGAGGCTTCTGGTTGACCTGGGTTTGAAAGTGGTCCGAGCACATTAAAAACAGTTGGAATTCCAAGTTCCTTGCGAACTGCTCCCGCATATTTCATTGCGGGGTGATGCGCGGGTGCAAAGCAGAATGCAATGCCAGCATCAGCAACGCAGGAAGAAAGTAGTGACGTTGGCATATTTATTGCCACACCCAGCGCTTCGAGCACATCTGCCGTGCCCGCCTTCGAAGAAATTGCTCGGTTACCATGTTTCAAAACTGGAATGCCAGCGCCTGCAACCGTAATGGCAGCCATGGTCGAAATGTTCACAGTGTGCGCACCATCACCGCCGGTGCCAACTACATCTACTGCGATTCGATCTAAATTAACTTCGATTGCATTGGCCAGCATCGCTTTGACCATGCCACTTACTTCGGCGACCGACTCGCCTTTGACTCGCAAGCCAACTGCAAGTCCAGCAATCTGTGAATCGGTGGCAGTACCAGACATCATTTCGTTCATAGCCCAGTAGGCCTGATCAAAAGTGAGATCTTGGCTTGCTACAAGAGCCCCAAGAATTTCTTTCCAAGAAAATTGACTCATAAAAATCAGGTACCAACTCTTAAAATTACTTAGTAACAGAGTTTCGAGATTTAAGAAGTTGCACAGCTGCGTTAACCAGCGCCCGAGGATCAATTGGATGAGCAACTACGGCGTCAGCTCGAGACCAGGTAGCTAGCCAGCGATCATCAGCACGTCCAACAAGTACTAAAACAGGCGGACAGTTATAAATTTCGTCTTTTAATTGACGGCAAAGTCCCATGCCACCATATGGGGTTGCTTCGCCATCAAGGATTAAGAGATCAAATGTTCCAGGGTCGACATTTGCCAGCACGGCTGGTTGCGTTGCACACTCTAAAACTTCTAAATTTCCAAAATCAAGAGAAGGCCGCACCCCTAACGCCACTTTCACGCTGGCACGGACTGCGGAGTCGTCACTGTAAATTAGGACTTTTAGGTTTTGGGTAGCCTCAGACACCCCCAAAGAGTATCTGACCAAACCCGTTGGGTGGTAATTTGCAGTCGCGAAATGGCGTTGGTCACATCCCTTAAAATCAGGCATCCTGCGGGGATTTTTGGCAAAGTCTTGGCTAAACTAGCGATTGTGAGTACCTCTTCTGTGATCCGCATACCGACTGTCGCCGAACGCCCAAATATGGTGTCAATTGGCACGATTGTTTGGCTAGCGAGTGAGTTGATGTTCTTCGCAGGTCTGTTTGCGATGTACTTCACGTTGCGCGCGGTAAACACCGAATTGTGGCTCGAAGAAGTAAAACTTCTCAACATTCCGTTTGCGGCTTTTAACACCACAATTTTGGTGTTGTCCTCAGTTACTTGTCAGCTCGGGGTATTTGCGGCAGAGCGCGGCGATGTAAAAGGTTTGCGCAAATGGTTTGTAATCACATTCTTGATGGGATTCTACTTCGTCGCAGGTCAAGTTTATGAATACTCAGTCCTTGTGCACGAAGGATTAACACTTTCAACAAATGCTTACTCTTCAGCCTTTTATTTAACTACTGGTTTTCACGGACTGCATGTGACTGGTGGCCTTATTGCGTTTATCTTTGTGCTTGGCCGAACTTACGCGACTAAGCATTACTCGCACCAGCAAGCCACCACCGCAATCGTTGTCTCGTACTACTGGCACTTTGTTGACGTAGTTTGGATTGCGCTGTTTGCAACGATTTATTTGATCCAATAGTTCTCAAGATTCGAAATAGTTTTAACTAAGTTAGGAAATAGAAAGTGGCACTTAACAAAAGGCACCCAGCAGCACTATTTGCAGTCCTTGCTGTTGCATTGGGCACGACCGGCGTAGCGTACGCTGCCGTTTCCAACCAAACTACGCCAAAGGTTGCGACACAATCTGAGACTCAAGTTGAACAGGGTAAGCAACTATTCCTAGAAGGGTGCTCTTCTTGTCATGGACTTGCAGCTCAGGGTGGATCAGATGGTCCATCATTAATTGGTGTTGGTGCAGCATCCGTTGATTTCCAAGTTGGTACTGGACGTATGCCACTTGCCGCACCTGGCGTTCAAGCCATGGCAAGTATGCCTTCCTACAATCCTGAGGAAACCGCCGCCCTGGCTGCCTTTATTGCCACATTGGGCATTGGCCCAGCAATTCCAACGCAAGAAATGCTTGACACTTCAGATGCCGAACTTGCACTTGGCGGTGAGTTGTTCCGCACTAACTGCGCACAATGTCACGGCGCATCAGGAACTGGCGGCGCTTTATCGCAGGGTCGAATGGCCCCTAACTTGATGGGCTCTGATGCTAAGTACCTCTACGAGGCCATGATTTCAGGGCCACAGTCAATGCCACTTTTCAGTGACCAAACACTTACCGAGCAAGACAAGAAAGACATCATTGCTTACGTGCAAGAGTTGCAGAAAAATATTAGCCCTGGTGGCGCAACACTGGGTCGACTTGGCCCGGTAACTGAAGGGCTATTTCTTTTTATTGTCGGACTTGGCGTGCTAATCGTGTCTGCAGTATGGATTGGGGCTAAATCAAAATAATGAATGAATTAGAGCATCCAACAGGTGATCCGTACGGCGCCAAAGATGGAAAAGATTTGGTAAGTGGGATCACGGTTTTCCCGATGGAACCGCACGTACTTCGTAAAGCAGACATAGATCCCAAGGCAGCTCGTAGAGCTGAGCGCCAAGTAGCGGCTATGTTTACAACTTCTTCGTTAATGATCATTTTATTTATCGTTGCATTCGTGGTAATTCCGAATACCACGATCATCACAGTCCCAGTTATTGGAACCGTTAATGCCAACCACTTAGCAACTGGGTTTGCGTTTGGAATGGCGATTTTACTTATTGGTATTGGCGCAATTCATTGGGCAAAGAAGTTAATGCCAGATGTTGAAGTAACCCAAGAGCGTCATTCGTTGACTTCTCGCGATGATGAGCGCCAAGCAGTTGCCGAAAGTTTTGCACGCGGCAAGGCTGAATCAGGATTTGGTGAACGCAAAATCATCCGTCGTTCACTTCTCGGCGCCTTAGCCCTATTTCCAGTGCCACTTATTGTCCTACTTCGGGACTTAGGTCCACTTCCTGGCACTCGATTGCGGGAAACCATTTGGGATAAGGGCATCCATCTAGTCACCGATGCCACGTACCGAAAAATCAAAGCATCTGACGTGCCATTGGGTGGCCTAATCAATGCCGTACCGGAAAACTTGCTGGAAATTGAACACGATGAAGGGACGCTAAACCAACGCGGTAAGGCTTCCATCATCATTGTTCGCATGGATCCGGCCGAGATAGTTTCCCAGCAAGGTGAAACTTGGGATTATCAGGGAATCTTGGCTTTTTCCAAGATTTGCACCCATCTGGGTTGCCCGACTTCCTTGTACCAGCAGCGCACTCACCACTTGCTGTGTCCTTGTCATCAGTCTACATTTGACTTATCAGACTCGGGCAATGTGGTTTTCGGACCAGCTGCACGTCGCATGCCACAGCTTGCGATAACAGTGGATAGCGAGGGCTATCTAGTTGCCCAAAGTGGATTTGATCAACCTGTAGGACCAAGTTTCTGGGAGCGTGGATGAGTACAACTCAAGATTCAGTAGCAACACCGGCGAACACAAATGCAGCAGGGAAAAATGGTGGCGTCGCGACATTCATTGACGACCGGCTAGCATCAGCAAATTTCACTAAACGCCTTCTGGACAAAGTCTTCCCTGACCATTGGTCGTTCATGCTGGGCGAAATTGCACTTTACAGCTTCATTATTTTATTGCTTTCTGGCACTTACTTAACCCTTTGGTACAACCCGTCAATGACTGAGGTCGTTTATAACGGTTCTTACGTTCCCCTCAAGGGCGTCAAGATGTCGGAGGCATTTTCTTCTACTTTGGCGATTTCCTTTGATGTTCGCGGCGGACTCTTGCTTCGCCAAATCCATCACTGGGCAGCACTG
Organism: Candidatus Nanopelagicales bacterium; assembly: GCA_041687715.1. Classification (GTDB taxonomy): domain Bacteria; phylum Actinomycetota; class Actinomycetes; order S36-B12; family UBA5976; genus UBA5976. The sequence continues at coordinate 21,081 of JBDNJO010000002.1, read as the reverse complement.
TTTTTCGTAGCAGCAATTTCAGTTCACTTACTCCGAGTCTTTTTCACCGGCGCATTCCGCAAGCCACGCGAAATTAACTGGGTAATCGGAACTCTTCTACTTGTGCTTGCACTGCTTGAGGGTTTCTCTGGTTACTCGCTCCCCGATGATTTGTTATCTGGAACTGGGCTTCGCATCGCACAAGGAATTATTCAAGCAATCCCTCTTGTAGGAACTTACGTAGCTATGTTCCTATTTGGTGGCGAGTTCCCTGGTACCGACATCATGGGACGCTTGTATTCAATTCACATTCTGCTTATCCCTGGACTGTTACTCGGGCTAATAACAGTCCACTTGATCATGGTGTTTTACCAAAAGCACACTCAGTTCCCTGGACCAGGTCGCACTGAAAGTAACGTTGTGGGCTTCCGGTTATTCCCGATTTACATGGCAAAAGCTGGCGGTTTTTTCTTCGTAGTATTCGGAATCACAGTTCTGATTGCTGCGTTCGTAACAATCAACCCAATTTGGCTGTACGGACCTTACACACCCTCGCAAGTGACCGCAGGATCGCAACCAGACTGGTACATAGGTTGGCTAGATGGCGCAGTGCGCTTAATGCCAAACTTAGAAACGAGCTTGCTGGGTTACACAATTAGCTGGAACATTATTGTCCCTGCTCTTGTAGTTCCTGGCATTATGTTTACTGCCCTTGGCCTTTACCCTTGGATTGAAGCTTGGGCAACTGGCGACAAGCGCGAACATCATTTACTTGATAGGCCGCGTAATGCACCGACGCGAACTGGGTTAGGGGTGATGGCGCTTACCTTCTATATGATTCTGCAAATAGCTGGTGGAAATGACGTGATCGCAGCAGCTTTCAATTTATCTATTAACTCAATGACTTGGACTTTTAGATTCTTGTTATTTGCTTTACCGCCTATCGCATTTGTAATAACAAAGCGTATCTGTCTGGGACTTCAGCGCCGTGACAACGATAAGTTGCTGCATGGTTATGAAACTGGTCGAGTTCTTCGCTTACCAAGTGGTGAGTTCCTGGAGATTCACGAACCAATTGGCGATGCAGAAAAAGCTATGATCCTTGGTAAAGCTGACGTGATTCCTCTGGAGTTACCAGCTGCAGTCGATGCAAATGGAGTTCGTAATCCTAAGGCTGCGAAATCCATAATGCGAGCAAAGTTGTCCCGCTGGTACTACTCCGATGTTATTCCTACTCCAACGGATGAGGAAATGCTCGAATCAGCAAACCACGCGGAGCATGAGCTACACGCCGCACAATCCAACACCAAAGAAATAGCGAACCACTAGCGCGGCCCCGAGAAAAACCCACTCCAAGGAAACCTTGGGGTGGGTTTTTTCAATTACTCCCCTAATGCCCGTCTTCGCTCCTGCGCTAACGAAATTGCTAGCTCGTCATCGAAACGAGCCATCGGTCCAACTGCACACTGCAAAACGGCATCCGCCAGTTCTGGGTTTCTAGCTAGTGCTGGGCCGTGCATGTATGTGCCAAAAATATTTCCGTGCCAGACGCCTTCTGTCCCGCGGTAGCCATTTCCAACACCACTTATAACTCGCCCTAGTGGTGGCATTTCTGGTCCTAACTGTGTTAAGCCTTGGTGATTCTCAAAACCGGTCAACGCTGGCAGCTCGCCTCTCGTTGGCGCAATCACCAACTCACCAACGCTTCGTGGGGCTTCTGGATAAATAGTTTGGGCGTCAACAAGACCAAGACCACTTACGGTTTCCCCACTGGCGGCTGGCAATGAAACACCGATTATCTGGAACCCAGCGCACACTGCAAATACGGTAGCTCCGCCTGCGGCTGCATATTTAAGTCCGCCATCATTACTGAGCATCTCTAATGCAGCCAATTGTGGTCCGTCTTCCCCGCCACCAAGTAAGTAAATGTCACCACCGCGTGGTGTTGGTTCCCCTGGATTTACTTCAACCAAATCAACTTCGAAACCGCGAGCTTTTGCGCGGTAACACAAGACTTCAGCATTGCCCTGATCGCCGTATGTGCCCAACAAATCGTGATACAGCCGCACTATCGTTAAGCTCACTTGCGCTCACCCTGCACCTTGGTAATGCCAAGTTCTCGAACTGCTAAGTCCTGGAAGGCGGTGTAGCTAGCAATTGCTTGAATCATCCCAGTTGGAAAATAAGATACGGCCTGCTCAATGTCCGAAGCGACGCAAACTTCTACTCCTTGCACTTTTATGCGGTAAGCAACATCTAATCGCCGCTCACCTGTGCAAACAACCTTCTTACCCTGCAGACTTGCAAAATCAATATCCCAGAGCCAAGAAGTATCCCTGCCATCAATACCACGCGCATTTATGGAAAGAATTATCTGTTGCGCATTCAACTGAGCTAACGCCTCGCGCCAACTCTCTGGGTTCTTTGCCAAGTGTGTTGAAATCATTCGCCCATTAATGTCGAATTGGCTAACACGATCTGGTGAGTTAGCAAGAATTAGCTGTGCATCATCAGCCAAAATTTCGGCACCCATTAACCGAGCTGCTTCGATTATCAGTACTGTATTTCGCTGCGGACCACGAAGATTCTTGTCACCTCGCACATCAGGGAGCTTGGAACCCAAACCACACTTACAAGAATAATTACCCTTGGACCAATCCAAAATCTGAGAGCACTCAGGGCAAGTAGCTGCGTCAGGATGACGACGCCCACCAAATGAAGCTCGAATTACGTGCCCCGATTGCGCTGCGGCATACTCCAAAAATGGATCGTCCCGATCAATTACTAAAGTTACGTCATCAGCCGTAAAAGCATCTCGCCATAACTGCGCAACTTTTCTAACCTCACCAGTTCGATGAAGTTGATCACGTGACAAATTCAAAAGTACTATTACTGTTGGTGAAATCGCGCGATACATAGCTGGCAAATACATTTCGTCACATTCAATTACGGCAAGACGATGCTGTGGTTTCTGTGCCAGTGCAGCTGCTATCCCTGCGGGCATGTTGGCACCTGAACGACTAGTGCTAACTCCCTCGCCAGCTAATCTAGAGAGAATTTCTACCAAGTTTGATGTTGAAGTAGTTTTACCATTAGTACCCGAAACTAAAACTATGTCCCGGTTGATTGCAAGATTGCTGATTGCATCTGGGCAAATTGCCAAAATCACTCGACCCGTTAAGGTTTCACCTCGCCCACGATTGAAGCTCCGAGAAATTAAACCCGCAATGTTTCCCAGACTGATCGCTATTTTTAATCGCGGTGAGTAGGTCACTAAAGTGCCTGCTGCCTAATTACTTTGCAAATTCGCCGCGGTAGTACTCAAAAATTAATCCGTTTACTGCTAACAAAATGACAAATACTCCAAGCACCATCATCCAAGTTGCAAAAACAAATCCGAGTACAAAGATGAACACCGATGCGCCAATCACGAAAGGCCACCAAGAATATGGCGAGAAGAAACCATAATCTGGGTCTATGTCAGAGATTAACGCAAACTCATTATCCTCTGGCAGATCACCGACTCGTTTATCGGTGAAAAGTACATAAAACGCGATTAGGAATGCAAGTCCACCCGTGAGTGAAAGTAGTGATGTGCCAATCACGTCACGGCTCATAAACCAATACACGGCACCTAAAAAGAAATAAGTCAAAGTTCCTAGCCCAAAGAGCTTGCCACCAATATTCATGGTTACTTAACCACTTGCTGGGAACCATGAGCTGCGCTCTCGAAAGCTTTATCCCTGTCAGCCTGCTCCATTGCAGCAACTTCAGGGTGGTGCAAATCGAAGGCTGGGCGCTCACTACGGATGCGCGGAATTTCGACAAAGTTGTGGCGCGGTGGTGGACAACTGGTAGCCCACTCCAGTGAGGCTCCCCAGCCCCATGGGTCATCGCAATTAACCATTGGCGCAAACTTCTGCGTTTTGTAAATATTCCAAAGGAAAATAAACGTCGAAGCACCTAGAACAAGTGAGCCAGCGGTTGAAATCATGTTCAGCGTAGTGAATCCATCGCTGGCCAAATAATCGGCGTACCGTCTTGGCATTCCCTCCACGCCTAGCCAGTGCTGCACTAGGAATGTGATGTGGAAGCCAAAGAAAACTAACCAGAAGTGCAATTTTCCTAAGCGCTCATCTAGCATTTTGCCTGTGAATTTTGGCCACCAGAAATAAAAGCCGGCAAACATAGCGAACACAACAGTGCCAAAGACCACGTAATGGAAGTGTGCAACTACAAAGTAGGAATCGCTCACGTGAAAATTAAGCGGCGGCGCAGCTAAAATTACGCCAGTTAGGCCACCGAACAAGAACGTGGTTAGGAATCCGATTGTCCAAAGCATTGGTGTTTCGAAGCTGAGCGAACCACCCCACATTGTGCCAATCCAGTTGAAGAATTTCACACCAGTTGGCACAGCTATGAGCATCGTCATCGCCGAAAAGAACGGCAAGTTAACTGCCCCCGTTACGTACATGTGGTGCGCCCAGACCGCTACCGAAAGTCCAGCAATTGCAATTGTGGCAAACACTAAGCCCTTGTAACCAAAGATCGGCTTACGGCTAAATACTGGCAAAATTTCGGTTGCAATTCCAAAGAACGGCAGGGCAATAATGTAAACCTCAGGATGACCGAAGAACCAAAACAAGTGCTGCCATAAAATCGCGCCACCGTTGGCGGCATCGAATACTTGTGTTCCGAACTTTCGATCAGACTCAAGCATTAGTAAGGCAGCTGCAAGAACTGGGAATGCCATCAATACCAAAACGCTTGTCAGTAAAATGTTCCAAGTAAAAATAGGCATGCGGAACATTGTCATACCTGGCGCGCGCATAGTGAAGATCGTTGTGATGAAGTTAACTGCGCCCAAGATGCTGGCCAAACCAGTCATAACCAGACCCATAATCCATAGGTCAGAGCCAACGTTTGGCGAGTTGATTACATTGGAAAGTGGTGCGTACGCAAACCAACCAAATCCAGCCGCGCCACCCGGTGTCAGGAAGCCCAACATCACAATTAGCCCACCAAATAGGTATAGCCAGTAACTAATCATGTTAAGTCGTGGGAAGGAAACATCTGGCGCACCAATTTGCAGCGGCATAATTGCGTTGGCAAAGCCAGCAAACAGCGCGGTAGCGAACAGGAACAGCATCAAAGTTCCATGCATTGTAAAGAGCTGGTTGTATTGCTCATTGCTTACAAATTGCAAACCTGGTCGCGCTAATTCAGCGCGCATTACAAGCGCCATTAGGCCAGCAATTGCGAAGAAGACAAATGACGTGATCATGTAGAGGTTGCCAATGACCTTATGGTCAGTGGAAGACATGTACTTGACTACTTTGTTGCCCTTTTTGGCGGGTGGCCGAAGCGGTGCCTGCGTACCTTGATTTAGTCGCTCGTACTGCACTGGCTTATCGATAATTGCCATTAGGAAACTCCTGCTACTTCGGATCGACCTGAATCAATCCTGCCAATTTGTCCACGTTCTTTTAAGCTTGCAATATGTGCGTCATATTCGGCTCGGGAAACCACTTTCACATCGAAAAGCATTCGCGAATGATCAACGCCACAAAGTTCGGCGCACTTTCCCTTGAATTCGCCTTCCTTATTTGGGGTAACTGCAAATTGATTGTTACGTCCAGGTACTACATCCATCTTCATTAAAAATGCAGGGATCCAGAAGGAGTGAATAACATCTGGCGAAGTTAATTCGAATTTAACTTTTTCATCAACTGGTAACCATAGAACCGGGGGTTCACTCGGAGTACCAAGGTCGTATACGCCTTCTTCTTCATAATTAAACGCCCAAGACCAGCGCCAGCCAACAACGTTAACGCTGTGAGTTTGGGAGTTATCAAGTTTGGTGAGAATAGTTTGATCACGCTGCGTGAAGTAGAACAGCGCTAACACCATCATCAGCGGGACTACGGTATAAAGAATTTCAAGTGGCACGTTGTAGCGAGTTTGCTTAGGAAGGCCATCGCCTTCTTTGCGACGGTAAGCAACGATTGCCCAGACTAAAAGTCCCCAGACAAAAAACCCAACGATAAGTGCAGCGACCCAAGAGCCTTGCCATAGAGACAAAATTCGATTGCCTTCTTCGGTAGCCGGCGCAGGCATTGCCAACCGCCCGTATTCATTGTCAACTGAGCAACCCGAGAGCGCGATTGCTGCCGTCGTTACTGCAACTGCAGTGCGAAGTTGCTTGCGACTAACCGGGGTTTTCACGTGGGCGCAATCCTTAATGCTTAAGTCCAATAGCCTCGACTGGGTAGTTGCTTGGATAACCAAAATAACCGTGTCAGTACAGGGCTTTCTTACTCCAAATAATACCCCAATTGGTTCCTTAACGAGGGCTTGGGACCACCATAGGGACCAAAATCACATAGTTTTTGCTAGTCGCAAATCTAGGTGTTTTTTGCAAATGCTGGTGGGAGTAAAAGTAGCCCTGGAAGTAGCGCGCAATAACGTGCGCGCGACATAGTTGTTGCTCCCATGGACGCCAAATGATTGCTCTGCCACTGGGTGTCAATAATGCGCCCAGATCCATCATCTAGGCGCTGACCTAGGTAAGCCAGCGCAACTTTTGAGGCGTTGCTTTCGAGGTGAAACATAGATTCTGCGGCAAAAACACCTCCAAGATCCAAGCCATAAAGGCCCCCGACTAACTGACCGGCTAAGTTCCACACTTCAACGGAATGAGCTATCCCTTGGTCATGTAACCCACAAAATGAGTCAATAACTTCTTGATTGATCCAGCCACTGGGGCGAGCTGGGTCACCACAAGCTTTAATTACTGATTCAAAGCGCAGATCCATGGTGACCGTGAACTGTCTAATTGCTCGACTAAGTGAAGTTGAGACAACAACGTCGCGAGGTCTAAAAATTGCCCTCTCCTGGGGAGACCACCAACCAATAGCTTGGTCTCTGCCCGAAATTTCATATGGCATTGGAAACATTCCAGCTCGATATGCCGCAAGTAAAACATCGCTGTTCCAAGATGACCCAAAAAAAGTTAACTTTGGCCATTCAATTTCTGGATTAATTTCAAGCAAATTTCCCGCACGATCAAATCCACTAATCGCAATTAAGTCTGTGTCGGGCGCAGCCAAAGTGGGATCGGGAAAATCATTTACTTCGCTGTTCGCCATAACTAATTATTTGCCTAGGTGGGCCGCAACTTCTTGTGCGCTCTTGGCTCCGTACGCCTGCTCAAGTCGAACCACAAATTCACTTCTATCGAGCTGAAATTCTTGGGTGCCAATGGTTTCAATAACGTAAGTGGCCAGCAGTGCGCCAACTTGAGCGCAAACTTCCAAACCAAGACCCCAGCCAAGACCCGTCAAAAATCCCGCCCTAAACGCATCGCCAACACCCGTTGGATCCTTAATCGATTTTTCTTGGGCTACTGGAACTTTAAGGTCCAGGCCATCTCGCGAAGTTATGTGAACACCGTTCTTACCCAATGTCGTAATTCGAACACCAACATGTTCCAGCACTTGGGCTGCGCTCCAGCCAGTTCGCTGTTCAATCAAAGTGGCTTCGTACTCGTTATTAAACAAATATGTTGCGCCATCGACTATGTCAATGGTCTGCGGACCATCTAGTCGCGGCAATTGCTGCGATGGATCAGCCACAAAAGGCACACCAAGTTCTTTACATTTCAGGGTGTGATTTCGCATGGCGATTGGATCATCGGCGCCAATTAAAACTAGCCCTAGGCCACCAACTTTTTTGGAAATCTCAGTCAGGTCAAGTTCAACTGACTCACTCATTGCGCCGGGATAAAACGAAGCGATTTGATTTTGCTCTTGATCGGTTGTGCACATGAATCTCGCAGTATGCGCAGTTTTTGAAACATGAACGTGTTCGCAATCTACGCCATGATCCTCGAGCCAATTTTGATAATCCGCAAAATCTGACCCAACAGCGGCAACTAAAAGTGGGCGCTCACCTAGCACTCCCATGCCAAAACAAATGTTGGCCGCAACTCCCCCGCGCCGGATTTGCAAATCATCAACAAGAAATGAAAGAGAGACGTTGTGAAGTTGGTCTGCCATCAATGAGTCATTGAATAGGCCCGGGAAGGTCATCAAGTGATCTGTTGCAACTGATCCGGTAATTGCTATGCGCACAGTCAAAAAGCCTAACAACAAAGCCACCCTCGCAAACGCAAGGGTGGCTTTGTTTTAAAAGTTTTTCTAGCTGAAGGAATCTCCACAGGCACAGGATCCGCCTGCGTTTGGATTGTCGATAGTGAAGCCTTGCTTCTCAATCGTGTCCACAAAATCAATTACTGAGCCACCAAGATAAGGAACACTCATGCGATCTACAACAACACCAACACCGTTTATTTCCTGGCGAACATCGCCATCGAGGCTGCGGTCATCAAAGAACAATTGGTAACGAAGTCCCGAGCATCCACCTGGTTGAACTGCAATACGTAGATTCAAGTCATCGCGACCCTCTTGATCAAGAAGTGTCTTAACTTTTACAGCAGCAGTCTCAGTAATTACTACGCTATTTGTTTCGATAGTTTCAGTAGACATATTTCTCCTTTTAGGTGCCGGCCGGTGCTAGCACTCACGCGACGCCTCGGTATCACCGTCGCTAGTATTAGGTTACGTGAGAGTTGCATAAATAGCGATCCCTACAGGCCACTAATCGCTGGCAGTGAACCGCTATCGCCGACCCCAGCTTTGGGCCACTCGCGCAGAAACCTCAGTAAGGACCTGAATCGGATTAGCCAAGGAACGTTCAAGTCCTGCAAATTCAGTCATGGAATACGCCGAGTCAATCCCAGCATTGGCACATTCTCGTTTTCCAAGGCGCACTTCCCCAGCAAGAACCACACAAGGTTTACCTAATTGTGAAGCGTGCTTGGCAACCCCTGCGATCACCTTGCCATGCAGACTCTGATCATCCAAGCGGCCTTCACCGGTAATAACAATGTCTGCCTGATTGATTTCCTGATCTAAGTTAACAATTTCAAGCACTGTTTCGATGCCAGCAACACGAGTGGCTCCGATTAGCAAAAGTCCAAAGCCGAGTCCGCCAGCAGCCCCCGCGCCAAGTGCCACGGCTGGATCTTTGCCATCAAAACGGCGACCACACAATTTACTGAAATGCTCAAGCGCGCCCTCCAGTTCCATAACCGCAAAATCATCTGCGCCTTTTTGCGGGCCAAAAACTGCGCTCGCACCGCGCAGACCCAAGAGTGGGTTGTCTACATCACTTGCTGCAATTAATTCGATGCCCGCAACTTTTGCTAACACTGGAGTTAAATCAAGGTTTGCAAGTTCCTTTAATGCTGAGCCACCAGCATTAAGACTGCGCTCACTAGTTGCACCGAGAGCGGCGAGCATTCCTGCGCCAGCATCGTTGGTGCCACTTCCACCGAGTCCAATTGTGATCTTGGTTGCGCCACGATTTATCGCATCGGCGATTATTTCGCCCACACCAAAAGTTGTCGTGACTCTTGGGTCGCGATCTTCCTTGGATATTAAATGCAAGCCACATGCCTGAGCTGATTCAATCCATGCTTGCTTGTCCCGAAGTAAATACTGTGCTGGCGTTTTCCTGCGCAATGGGTCGCTAACAATTAGTGAAATAAGTTCGCCACCAAGAACTTCATGCAGGCCTCCCACAAAACCGGGACCCCCATCAGAAAGTGGGGCCAGTACGACCTCATCTTCTGGATGAATTTGGAGCCATCCTGCACGGATAGAATTTGCTGCCTCGACTGCCGATAACGTGCCTGTAAAACAGTCAGGGCTAACCAGTACTCGCATCCTCGTAAGTTAGCATTACTTGTTATGAGCACCGACGATAACACCAGTTCGAGCAATGAGAAATCAAATACCGAATTAGGTAAAGGTAAGCCAACTCCTAAGCGCAGGGATGTTGAATCTGCCCGCAAGCAAGGCATTTCTGTGCCAAAAGATCCAAAGGCTGCCAAACGCGCCGCGCGCGAACGTGATCGAGTTGCCCGCGCCACTTCTCGGGCTGGGTTGATGGCTGGAGATGCTAACTATTTTCCACGCCGCGATGCTGGCCCCGTGAAAGCAGCAGTACGTGATTACATTGACCGCAGGCGCACCGTCGGCGAGTACTTCGTGCCTGTGGCATTTATTGTTTTGATTTTGGGCCTCATTAATAATGCTGCACTTCAAGTTGTGGTCATTTACGTATGGACGGCGATTTTACTTCTAGTTGTACTCGACACAATCTTGGTTGGTATTCTGCTCGGCAAGTCATTGCGGAATGAGTTCCCCGAGAAAACCCAACGCAAGGGTGCGGTTTCGTACGGCGTTCTTCGCGCCCTGCAATTGCGCCGGTTTCGTATTCCGCCACCACGTATCAAGCCTGGTGGTAAGCCAATTACTCCAAAAGTAAAGAAGTAACTAGTTTCAATTTTTTGAAAGGATGCTCCCATGTCATGGACTTGGATTTATCAAAATGAAGACGGCTCCCCCGCGGACGCACTACCACCCGAAGCTGTACTAACCCCGTTTCCTTCGCAATCTGATGCAGAAACTTACATTGGCGAGAGTTGGCAAGCACTCATAGAGGGCGGCGTATCGGCTGTGACACTTTACGAAGATGATCACGAAGCATACGGACCTATGTCTCTGAAGCCTGCTGAATAAGACTGTCGAACAAACCTCAACTTTTTTCTTTTTGTTTACTAACTCACTCAATAACTCGTTAGTTAGTAAACCTGGCGCCACTGTGTGCTACAGTCGCAACACCGTGTTACCAGCGAAGTCCGGTGAAATTCCGGCGCTGTCCCGCAACTGTGAAGTGGATTTACTCCAACAAGTCAGGTCGCCTGGAAACGTGGTTTTCGAAACCAACTCTCGAGGAAGAGTTCGCTGAATCACACCTTGTGTGTGCTGAGTCGGATATTTCTTCGACCACACAAGGAGAATCATGTTCAAAAAAATCCATGTGGTCGTTGCTATTAGCGCATTGTTGCTAACTGCATGTGGCCAAACTAATGCAACTTCAACGCAATCTGCTGCCCCGGCTATCACTTCGGCAGCTACTTTTCCAGTAACTATCGAAAATAACGGCACATCGGTAACACTTGATGAGCAGCCAAATGCAATCATTTCGCTATCAGCAACAGCGACTGAAATTTTGTTTGCAATTGATGCGGGCAGCCAAGTTATTGCAGTTGATGACCAGTCGAACTTCCCAGCTGAAGCACCTATTTCCGACTTATCCGGATACACTCCGAATCTAGAATCAATTGTGGCCTTAGCACCAGATCTAGTTGTAGTTGCTTATGACACTGATGGAATTGTGGCTGCACTGAGTTCAGCAAATATTCCTGTACTCGTTCAATATGCGGCAACATCACTCGACGATACCTATTTCCAAATTCAAGAACTTGGAATTGCTACTGGAATGACTGCAAATTCAGATGCACTAGTCGATTCAATGAAATCTAAAATTACGGCTGCGATTGCAAAATTACCAGCTGGAACCTCAGGTTTAACTTATTACCATGAATTAGATGACACTTTGTACACTGTTACCTCGGCAACTTTCATTGGAGCCGTTTACGCCCTCGCAGGATTAACAAACATTGCTGACGTTGCAACAGGTGCTGAAAGTGGGTACCCACAACTTTCACCCGAGTTCATTGTTGCTACAGATCCAACGCTTGTTTTCCTCGCAGATACAAAATGTTGTGGTCAAACTGCCGAAACATTGGCGCAGCGTCCAGGTTTTGCAAATCTAACTGCAGTTACATCTGGGAGTGTCATCGAACTTGATGACGATATTGCCTCGCGCTGGGGACCTCGCACAGTTGATTTTGTAGAAGCAGTTGTCAACGCTGTGACAAAAGTCAATTCAAAGTAATTAACAGAACATTCGGCTAGTTATGAGAACTGCGATGGCAACGACCGTACCCCGCTGGGTATGGTTGGCAACCGCTGTCGCAGTTTTCATTACCGTTGTCTTGGGCGTTTGTATTGGAGCTGTCTACATAACGCCAGCCGAAATTTGGGCGACTGTTACAGCCCAAATTTCCGGTGAGAAACTTAGCGATAACAATGCTTATTCAACAATAATTTGGCAACTTCGCTTGCCAAGGGTCCTCTTGGCTTTCCTCGTTGGCTCCATCCTCGCCAGCGCTGGCTGTGCCTATCAAGGCGCTTTTCGAAATCCTTTAGCGGATCCATATCTTTTAGGAGTATCAGCAGGTGCTGGCCTTGGTGCGACACTAACAATCGTTTACGCGAGCACGGCCCCCAATTTTTATCTCCCACTTGCCGCTTTTGGTGGAGCCCTCGCAGCCGTCTCGATAACGTACTTACTTGGACGCTCAGCAATAAGTGGCCGATCCTCGACTGCGTTAATTCTCGCAGGCGTCGCTGTTGCAAGCGTACTTACCGCCGCACAAACTCTGGTCCAGCAGCAAAATACCGATGTCCTTCGTGAGGTCTACACCTGGATTCTTGGGCGCTTGTCTACATCAGGCTGGGGCGAATTACTCGTCATTGCGCCCTACATTGTGATCTGTAGCATCGTTCTTTTGCGATATCGCCGCGTGTTAGACGTTTTTTCAGTTGGTGATGAAGAGGCCCAAACTATGGGACTTCCGGTGGCAAGGGCTCGTGGGGCAATTATCGTGGCAGCATCCCTTGGCACTGCCGCTGCTGTGTCATTCACTGGCTTGATCGGATTTGTTGGCATTATCGTGCCGCACATCTTGCGCCTTGTCGTTGGAAACTCTTACCGAATTTTGTTGCCACTTTCCGTGATTTATGGTGGTATTTTTCTCGTGCTGGCGGACATTTTGGCGCGGACTTTGCTGGCACCACAAGAAATTCCAATTGGTGTCGTCACAGCACTGTTGGGTGCGCCATTTTTCCTATTTGTTTTGGGGTCACGCACAAGTGGATCGATAACATGACACAACTGAATGTTAAAAATTTACAAGTTGAATTAGGTGGCAAAACGATCGTCAGCGATGTTTCAATCTCCATCAACTTAGGAGAATGGGTATGTATTATCGGCCCCAATGGTGCTGGTAAATCATCCTTACTTAAGGCAATTGCTGGAATAATTTCTTCAACCGGTGATCTGTTTGTCAATGATGTCGATTTGCGGGAATTATCACACCGAGATCGAGCCTGTTGGGTAGCATACGTAGCCCAGGAGCCGATTATGCCCTCAGGCATGAAAGTTTTTGATTACATATTGCTCGGTAGAACAGCGCACCTCAAGATGTTGGCAAGCGAATCAAATTTAGACATCGAAGTAGCTCACTTTGCAGTTAACGAGCTCGGGCTAGAGGATTTTTTGGAACGCGATGTCGCCACATTATCGGGCGGCGAACGACAACGCGTCGCCATCGCACGCGCTTTAACTCAGGCCAGCCCAATAGTTTTACTCGACGAACCAACTACGGCACTTGATGTCGGTTACCAACAAGAAGTTCTGGAGTTAATTGATCGTTTATGTAAGGAAAATAAAATTGCTGTCATTAGTACGATGCATGATCTAACAATTGCAGGGCTTTACCCAGATGAATTAATGCTCTTACATAATGGCGCTATCCATGAAAAAGGGAGGCCTGAACAAGTTTTAACGCGCGAAAACATAGCGGAAGTGTATGGCGCAAACATTGAAATAGTTGTTTCAAATGGGACTCTGGCCGTTATCCCGATTCGCTTAAAGTCATGAATAAAAATGTGACACTCGTTATTGGAGGTGCGCGAAGTGGAAAATCACACTTCGCCGAATCACTTCCAACACCTGGTCAACATGTCACTTATGTTGCAACCGCACCTGCGTTTGAAGCGGATCCTGAATGGATAGTTCGAATGGCTGCTCACAAAAATCGGCGCCCAGCGCAATGGCAAACCATTGAGACCATAGACCTTGACAAAATATTAAGCGAGTCAACTTCAAAAGATTTTTTGATCATTGACTGCCTCACACTTTGGTGCAGTGCAACAATCGATGAACGAAATGGCTGGGAAAGAATCGATGGTGACGGAGAGTTTGTCGAGGTTGAATTTGAATTGTCTAATTGTTTTCAAAATTTGACGAAGAGTCTGGCCGCGACATCTAGTCAAGTTGTGATTGTGACAAACGAAGTTGGTTACGGGATCGTGCCCGATTTAGCGACAACAAGATTTTTTCGTGATCAACTCGGCAAACTCAACATTGCAGTTGCTGCAATTTCTGGCACAGTATTTCAGGTCACGGCTGGGATTCCAGTCAGATTAAAGTAACTCTTAGTCCTGTTCCAAAAGGAACTGGCATCGACAAACTTTTATCAAGTGTTAATCCCAAAAACTGTCTGTAAATACTGCGAATGACACCCGCGTGGGTGATCACAACATGACCTGTAGTCCTATCAAGACCTTTGCACCAGTTAAATATTCTGGCGTCGAATTGCATAAGTGACTCTCCGCTATGCAAGTTAGAGAAGCCAGAAGCTATCCATTCGTCAAGAACTGCTGCGCCTATTGCATCCCAAGCTTGCATTTCCCAATCCCCAAAATCCAGTTCAGAAAGTCGCTCGTCCACATTCAGGTCGTAGTCAAACTCGGATTGCAAGCGTGTGGCTAAGTTAAGGCACCGGCTCAGTGGACTCGTCCACATAGTGCCCATAGCTGGTAATTCAAAGGGAAGATTCAAGTGTGTAATGTCATCGGATGCTGAAACATCAGTTTTGCCGTAACAAATTCCAACTACACCGACTGGCTTGAGGTGCCGTATTAATACAATGTCCATGCACAAACCGATAGGTAAATCATAACTTCTGTAATTTGCTGGGTAGCGCCAAGTAAGTCGCCGGTATACCCACCAATCCGAATTTTCATGCGGTACACCAGATATTGACGAGCTATGAGGGTAGAAATTACTGCGATTAAACAGGCTTGCCATGGCAAAAGTAACAGAGTGAGACTGGCCGTAATTAAAGCAAAAAAGAATTGCGATGTCGACATACCATCGGAAATCGGCTTACTTTTTCCTTCAAACCGAACATAGTCGTGGGTGTAGGTGATCGAGATCGCGTAAAACCGGCTAACTGCGTGAGCCACAATCATGGTGCTGACTATTTTATTATCGGGAATCGAAGAAAGCGCCTGTGCTTTAAGTGCTAACGTCACGACAAGCGCGATTGCACCATAAGAGCCAACTCGAGAATCTTGCATGATTCGCAACACGTCAGACTTGGTCCAGCCACCTCCTAATCCATCCGCAGAATCAGCAAGTCCATCTTCATGGAAACCACCTGTGACCAAAATTGTCGCGATCATTGATAGCCAAACACTTATTGGAACCGGCAGAAATTGGTTGCACACCAAAAAAGTCACAGCAGAGATTCCACCGACTATTACTCCAACCAATGGGAAAAAATGTGCCGTTGAATTTAATGGGAGTGCAAGTGCTCGATCGGGAACTCTAATCCGCGTTAGAAATCCAAGTGCACCAAGAAATTTCATAACTCTAAAGAACATTATTTTTTGCCGAAGACACAGACGCAGATTCAAAAGTTGCCATTTCACTTAAAATTTCTGATGCTGCCTTGACAATTGGGAACGCTAGGGCCGCCCCAGATCCTTCACCCAAGCAAAGATCTAGCGAAAGAATCGTCGTTCCCATTAAATGATCAAGAGCGATCTGGTGCCCAGGTTCTTTAGATAAGTGAGAGAAGATCAAGTAGTCAGATACATTCGGTTGCAGCGCAACAGCAATAAGTGCTGCTGAAGTTGTAATGTACCCATCCACGAGAATGGCGCAGCCACTTTCTGCAGCCGCGAAAATAATTCCAACGAGTGCAGCAATCTCTAGTCCCCCAAATTTTTGAAGCACGGTCATTGGATCATGATCTCGACCATGAAAATTAATCGCAGCAGCAAGTGTCTGCCGTTTTTCATTTAGACCTTGTTCCCCGAGCCCTGTGCCGCGACCAACACAGGTTTCAATTGGAAAATCTGTCATTATTGAAGTAATTACAGCTGCTGCGGAAGTATTTCCAATACCCATTTCACCCAACAAGACGAAATTGCTACCACTTTCGATGCGTGCCATTGCTCGGCCATAACC
This sequence comes from Candidatus Nanopelagicales bacterium, assembly GCA_041687715.1. GTDB lineage: Bacteria > Actinomycetota > Actinomycetes > S36-B12 > UBA5976 > UBA5976. The sequence continues at coordinate 5,025 of JBDNJO010000002.1, read as the reverse complement.
CAGCGCGATTGCAGCCTCACATTGACCAACTGTCATTGCATCCTGCGACGAAAAGTCTTGCGTCGAAAAAGCAATCGGATCGAGTAACTCTGAAAGACTTGGGATGGCTGAAACGTCAACACCAGCATTGACGATTTCAACGTTCAACCCGTTGGATCTCGCCAAAACATTAATAGCCGCCCCACCATTTTGGAAATTTAGGAGCATCTGTGCAGTGACTTCACTTGGGTACGCCGAGACACCCTGGCGCGTTATCCCGTGATCACCTGCACAAATAAACACAACCGGACTTTTAATGCTCGGTTTTATTGTTTGGTAAATAACACCTAACTTCAAGGCCAGCACTTCAACGATTCCTAAGCTCGCTATTGGCTTAGTCTTCTTATCAATTTCTGTCTGGATCAGGCCAACAATAGATTTATCTGTGCGTGCTATTTTCAATTCCCTCATGGTAAAACTACGCAGGTAACCGGTCACTACTTTGGACTTGCCGCTACAAATGGTGGCTTTGCAACAACTACTTCTAAATCTCTGCCTCTAACATCAACAAACAAGGTGTCGCCAATTGATACGGAAGGCGCAAGTAAAGCCAAGGCAATTCCCTTTTGCAGTGTTGGTGAGAAAGTGCCGCTAGTTGTTTCTCCGACTACTTCCCCAGCGCTGTTTTTAATGCTCATGTGACTACGCGGGATTCCTTTACCGACTGCGAGCAGTCCCCCAGCAAGGCGACTCGCGCCAGCTGCCTTTTCTGCAAGCAGTGCATCGCGGCCAGCAAAGCTTGGCTTACTCCAGCCAACGGCCCAGCCAGTTCGCGCTTGTACCGGAGAAATTTCTGCACTGATGTCTTGGCCGTGAAGTACGTATCCCATCTCAGTTCGCAAGGTATCGCGGGCACCCAACCCACAAGGCAGAATTCCAAACTGCGCGCCAACGGACAGAAGTTCGTTCCAAAGTTTTACAAGTCCAGCGTTTTCGATAACTAATTCGAAGCCAGGTTCCCCGGTGTAGCCAGTGCGACAAATACTTACTTTAAAATCATTCCAAATTGCATCTACAAACTCCATGTAGTCACATTCCGTGGCAAAACCCAGCAAGTTCAAAAGTGCACTTGATTTTGGACCCTGCACTGCAACTATGCCTTGTGTTAAGTGATTGTTCTCGATAGTTATTCCAGCTGGCACGATCTCTACTAAATAATTCACAACCGTTGTGGCGTTGCCAGCATTGGGAATAAATCTAACTTCATCGGGACCAACCAGGTAAACAATCAAGTCATCGATGATTCCCCCAGAGTCATTGCAAAGCATCGAATATTGCGCTTGACCTGGCGTGATCCGGTCAATGTCGTTGGTAAATACCCGATTCGCAAATTCGCTTGCCTCAGGGCCGAGAATTCGAACTTTGCCCATGTGAGATACGTCGAAAATTCCAACGCCAGTACGTACTGCGCCATGTTCGGCAACTGTGCCTGCCGTGTATTCAATTGGCATATCCCAGCCGCCAAATGGACCCATTTTGGCCCCTAGTGAAAGGTGGGCTCCGTGCAAGGCAACTTCAGGCATATTCCAACCGTACTAGTAACTTAGATACCTGCACTACTTCGACTAAGCCCGCGGGGAAATTCGAAGTTTTATTCAAGGAGTAGCAAATGAAACCAGATTCAACTCTCGACTTAGCGCCAAGCGTGCCAACCCTGACGCTGAAGTCAGGCAATCCGCTAACTGCCTCTGTTAACGCTGTGGTCGTTGGCTTAACAGGTGATAACAAGGTTTCAATATATGCTGACTCAATCCCAAAAGCTGCTGCAACCAAAATTGCTGCTGCGCTTATTGCAGTTGGTGCAACTGGAAAGAAAGATGAAGTTACTCGGATTCCTGCTGGCTCACTGGCAACAGCAGATGTGATCGTGGCTATTGGATTAGGAAGCGTAAGCACAGCAATAACTCCAGAACAACTTCGTCGCGCAGCAGGTAGCGCAACGCGCACGCTTTCGGGTTTTAAAAAAGTAGCGATTGCAATCACTTCCGAAGATTCGACACAAATTGGCGCAATACTCGAGGGCGCAGCTTTTGGCGCTTACTCCTTCACTGCGCACTTAAACGCGACACTGAAAAAGGCAAAGTCCCCTGTGAAATCTGTTGCAGTATTCACATCGCATTCGATTACCTCTGATTATCGCCAAGCGTTGGCGCGCGCTGAAGTGCTTGCTCAAGGCGTGAGCTTTGCGCGCAACTTAATTAATGCTTCACCGCTCCATTTGGCGCCTGCTGACTTGGCACGTGAAGCAAAAACTTTTCTAGCAGGAACAAAAGTAAAAGTTGAAATTTTAGATGAAGCAGCTCTGGCAGCTGGTGGTTACGGCGGCATCCTTGGTGTGGGACAAGGATCTACTCGCCCGCCGCGATTAATCCGCATGCAATATCAACCACGCGGAGCTACAAAGCATGTTGCGCTCGTTGGAAAAGGAATCACCTTTGATACTGGCGGTATTTCACTAAAACCACCTGCAAATATGCATCACATGAAAGATGACATGTCGGGCGCTGCTGCAGTCATTTCTACCATTCGCGCAATTGCAGATTTGAAACTCAACGTTGCGGTCACGGCCTACGCAGCTTGCGCTGAAAATATGCCAGGTGGTGGCGCACAACGTCCCGGCGATGTCATAACCACTTACGGTGGACGCACTATCGAGGTTTTGAATACCGATGCCGAGGGTCGACTAGTTATGGCAGATGCTCTAGTGCGTGCTGCGGAAGACAAACCTGATGTCGTACTTGATATTGCAACCCTTACTGGAGCTGCGGTAGTTGCGTTAGGACTTCGCACTGCCGGAGTCATGGGTGATCAAGTTGTCCGCGACGCTGTGAAAGCAAGCGCTGATCGAGCCGGCGAGGAATTTTGGACCATGCCATTGCCAGAAGAATTGCGGCCAGAACTCGAGTCCTTAGTGGCAGACATTGCAAATATTGGAAGTCGCGAAGGTGGCATGCTTTCAGCGGGCTGGTTCCTCAAGGACTTCATTGCAGAGGGCTTACCGTGGGCGCATTTGGACATCGCAGGTCCGGCATTTAACCCTTCAGCTCCCTGGGGCTACAACCATAAAGGCGCCGTTGGCTTTGGAATTCGTACCATGGTTGCCTTTATTGAAGACGTTATGGATGGCAACGTCGAACTTTAAAGGGTTGTGCGAGACCCGGAATACATATAAGTGATAGAGCGTGAAAGACTAGGGTCAAACGCGCTTGCGTATCGCCCCATAACGCGGAGGATTAATGCACGATATCGTGATTTTAGGTGGTGGAAGTGGCGGTTACGCCTGTGCCCTTCGCGCTTCTCAACTTGGACTATCCGTTGTACTTATTGAACAAGACAAATTAGGCGGAACCTGTCTACATCGCGGTTGCATCCCAACTAAAGCACTGCTTCATGCAGGCGAAGTTGCCGACACTGCGCGCGAAGGCGAAAGCATTGGAGTACAAAGCACTTTCAATGGCATCGACATGGCAAAAGTAAATGCATATAAAGATGGCGTCATCGGTCGGCTTTACAAAGGTCTTCAAGGTTTAGTTAAGAGCCGAGACATTACTTATGTCGAAGGAACTGGAAAATTAGTCGCGCCAAACGCTGTTGAAGTTAATGGTCAGCGCTATGAAGGTAAAAATATTGTTTTGGCAACGGGATCTTATGCGAAATCTCTGCCCGACTTAGAAATTTCTGGCCGCATAATGACAAGTGACCAAGCACTCCTAATTGATTACGTTCCAAAGAGCGTAATTGTTTTGGGTGGTGGCGTAATTGGTGTGGAATTTGCATCAGTCTGGAAATCATTTGGCGTCGATGTAATGATCATTGAAGGTTTGCCAACTTTGGTTCCAGCGGAAGACGCTTCCGTTACTAAGGCCATGGAACGTGCATATCGCAAACGTGGAATTAACTTCAAGACTGGCGTTCGCTTCCAGTCCGCAGCGCAAGACGACACAAGCGTCACAATTACTTTGGAATCTGGCGAAACGCACACTGCTGACTTACTACTTGTTGCAGTTGGCCGCGGGCCACGTACCCAAGATCTAGGTTACGAACAGCAGGGCGTAACTGTTGATCGTGGATTTGTTCCGACAACTGATCGGTTGGCCACAAATGTCCCTGGAATTTTTGCCGTTGGCGACATAGTTCCAGGCCTGCAACTTGCCCATCGCGGTTTCCAGCAAGGTATTTTTGTGGCTGAGGAAATCGCCGGACTTGCGCCAGCAACAATTGATGAATTAGGTATTCCCCGCGTAACTTACAGCGAACCAGAAATTGCCAGCATTGGACTAACTGAAGCGCAAGCCATTGAAAAGTACGGCGACATTGAAGCGTACGAATACAACTTAGGTGGAAATGGTAAGAGTCAAATTCTTGGCACTGCTGGATTCATCAAATTGATTCGCAAAAAGAGTGATGGTGTCGTAATTGGCGTTCACATGATCGGAACTCGCGTAGGCGAGCTAATTGGCGAAGCGCAGTTAATTTATAACTGGGAAGGCACCGCAGATGATGTGGCTCCCCTAGTTCACGCCCACCCAACTCAAAATGAAGCAATGGGAGAAGCGTTCATGGCGTTGGCTGGTAAGCCACTTCATGCGCACGCTTAACCGATAACCTCAAGAAACCTAGCAAAAGGAGTAATGGCAAAGTGTCCACTACGGTATCCATGCCCCAATTAGGCGAAAGCGTAACCGAAGGAACAGTTACCCGCTGGTTAAAAGCAGTTGGCGACACTGTGACCGCTGACGAGCCATTACTAGAAGTATCAACTGACAAAGTCGATACCGAGATTCCATCACCGGTAAGTGGAGTGCTTACCGAAATTGTTGCTGGCGAAGATGCTGTTGTGCTTGTTGGCGGCGCACTTGCCATAATTTCCGAGACTGGTGGTGCTAGTGCCCCTGCAGCGCAAGTTGCAGCGCCTGCCGAAGTTGCTGCGCCTGCCGAAGTTGCTGCGCCTGCCGAAGTTGCTGCGCCTGCCGAAGTTGCTGCGCC
>JBDNJO010000027.1:0-2956 GCA_041687715.1 Candidatus Nanopelagicales bacterium | reverse complement strand
CGAGCCTCCACGGCAGAGATCGAATTTCTAGAAAACATTTGCGAAGAGATGGAAGCGCTCGCTAAGACTGACCTTTCATCCGAGCAAAGACTTCCTGCACTTGCAGCTAAGAACCGAATCTTTCACGGCAAGATTATTGAAATGTCGAATTCATCGCGGCTGGGACTGCTAATTGAAACCCTGATCCATGTGCCAATCGTGATGCAGACCTACAAGGTCTACTCCCCTGAAGCACTTGAGCGCAGTTTGCGCCATCACCGCGAAATCGTAACTGCCATGAAGGCTGGCGATGAAGTTTGGGCTGCAAGTGTCATGCGAGCTCACGTACTGGCTGCGCGCGAAGAAGTCTTGGGCCAAGACGAATCTGAATAATTAGTCCAGGCAAATCAATGGTCACCTGCAACTGCAGGTGACCATTGATTTGTTAGAACTGTTATTTACCAGCGCGAGTCTTCATAAGTGGCTGGACCTTTGTACCAAAGATGTCCATTCCAGTTATGAAGTCATCGAATGTCAACATGATACCTGTAACGCCTGGCACGGTGTCTAATTCGTCAAGCATGCGAGCAATTGAGGCATACGAGCCAACAAGAGTTCCCATATTGAAGTTGATAGCGCCTTCAGGCAACGCAATGTTTGCAGCTGTTCCAGTGCCATCCGCATTTGTATCTGCCGCAGCCTGTCCAGCCATCCAGGACAATGCGCCAGCATCTGCGCCTGCGTTGTAGTGCTTCCACTTAGCCATGGCCTTTTCGTCTGTCTCATCCATGATCACCATGAACAAACCATAGGCGCCGACATCGCGGCCAGTCTCCTTAGCTGCCCTAACCAGTTGTTCGACGCTTGGAGCAAATGCCTTTGGGGTATTTACACCGGTACCTAAGATGAAATTGTTGTCACCGTACTCAGCACAGAAACGCATGCCGCGCTCGGACTGGCCGGCAACAACAAGTGGAATCTTGGCAGATGGCTTAGGCAACATCACACAGTCGTCCATCTTGAAGAACTGACCTTTGAAATCACTTGATCCCTTTGTCCAAAGATCCTGCATAACGCGGACATATTCTTCGGAGTATTCGTAGCGGTAACCGAAGTATTCGTCTCCCGGCCACAGACCCATTTGGTCATACTCGCCCTTTGCCCAACCAGAGACGATGTTTACGCCAAAACGACCCGGTGCAATCGAATCAATCGTGGTCGCCATGCGAGCAACCATTGCTGGTGGCAAGGTAAGTATCGCAACGGATGCAAACAATTTGATTTTTTCGGTGCGAGCTGCAAGGGCTGCCATCAAAGTGAAGGATTCAAGGTTGTAATCCCAGAATTCACTCTGTCCGCCGAAGCCACGAAGTTTGATCATGGACAATGCAAATTCAAAACCATACTTTTCAGCGCGCTCAACACACTCAAGGTTCAAATCAAATGATGGTTTGTATTGCGGCGAAGTGGTTGATATGAGCCAACCATTGTTGCCAATTGGTAAAAATACTCCGAGATCCACAGGGGAACTCCTTCCGGTTTAGATCGCGATAATGACTGCGAGAACACAAATTCACGCAAAGCGTTTCTCTGAAACCTAGCCCGAAAACCAAACTTTGTCATAGTGAATAAACATTTTGTGTCCAAAAAGAACATTCTTTAACGCAGTTATTGGGATTTTTCCGCCAAAAATCCCAACTTTGTATACATTTGAGGTATTCGTCCCTAAAAACCTGGAGTTCTTATGCCTACTTTTGATGTCAATGGCCACTCAATGTATTACGAAATTTCTGGAATTCCTGGGGCAGATAAAGCCGTTGTTATGGGTGGTTGGGGCACGTTTTGTCACGGCAAGCAAAAGGATGCACCGCGTTACTTATTTGAAACGTACGAAGTTTTAACTTTTGACTACCGCGGCATGCGCGATAGCACCGATGATTACACGCAAGAAGCAACTATGCGATTATTCGCAGATGACTTGGCAAAGTTGATTGACCACATTGGTTGGACCAATGTTCACATCGTTGGCATGGTTGGCATGGGAGCCTGCATTGGTCAGGAACTTGCCTACGCCAGGCCCGATCTTGCTCGCTCATTAGTAATGACAGGAACTTGGGCGTTTGCAGATCCAGTCATGGTTGACCAACTCGACAGCATGACCACAGTGCACCAAGAGTCTGGCTTTTATGCATTCCAAAAATTCGTTGCATCATTTTCCTTTCCAGGTGATTTCTACAACGAAAATCGCGATCGGCTTCTAGGTGACAATGGCACCTGGGCGGATCTAAATGGCAATCTTGCAGCTCATGAGCGTTACGTCCATGCCTGCAATAACCACGACTCCCGCGAACGTTTGCCTCACATCAAGACGCCATCACTTGTGCTGCACGCGCTGCTGGATTCAATAACAACTGCCCGTCACACACAGCTCATCGAAGACTTGATTCCAAACTGCATCGGAGTCACTTGGCCAGATGCAGCTCATGTTGTCGCAGGCAAAGAGCAGCGCATGCGCTTTGATGAACTTTTGAAAGATTTTCTAGAAGCCAATTAATTCTGATTCAACACACTCGTCCCGCGAGTGGTTAAGTAATCCGCGATACTTGGTGAACTATGCGCAACAATAAACCGCTATTTGCCATGATGGCCTCCATGGTTGCTTGGGGCCTAGGCAACCCAATTGGCGACATAGCCGTTGAGCACATGAGCCCAGTTGCTGTGTTTATTGTTGAGATGATTTGTGGGCTATTAATACTGCTCGTTGGCGCACTTTTTATCCCATCACTTCGACGCGCAATCAAACACATACCTTGGCGGATCGCGATCCCATTTGGTTTGCTCCAACCAGGGTTGGCATATCTGTCAGGCAACATCGGTTGGCAATACGGATCGGTAACAACTGGCGCAATTTTGATGTCAAGTGAAGTAATTTTTCTGGCACTTGGTGGCGCAGTTTTCTTGCGAGAAAAATTATCTG
>JBDNJO010000026.1:0-3016 GCA_041687715.1 Candidatus Nanopelagicales bacterium | reverse complement strand
GGGTTACCGGTGAAATTCACCATACCTATCAACCACTTACCCTCATGGCCACGATCCTTTGCCGCAATTGCCGCGCTAACAATTTCGTTTTCGCTCAATCCAGCAAGTTCTTCAATATTGTCTACTAAAACAGCTAAATCATTGGTATCGGTTAGCACATTCTTGCCAAACTGGGTTTCTAACTTTGATAGCTCTTCATTAAGTTCTTTCAATCGATCACGTTGTTCGTCAGTCAAGTGTGCACCGGCATGGAGTAAATCCTTGTAATAGCGCTCTAGCAGCCAAGCATCTTCACTATTAAGACCAATTGTCCCTCGTCCCTCATACAACTCTTTGATGCGCTTAAATAATGCAGGGTTCAAATTTATGGCATCTTGATGAGCAGCTAATTTTGGTGCCATTTCTTCTTCAATAGCATCTAAGGCATCGCTTGTATCACTGGAAGATTTGTTGTAAAAAACTAAAAGTGTGCGCATCAACATCTGGCCGCTTTTTTCCAGCGCAACGATTGTGTTCTCGAAAGTGGCAGTTCCGGGAGAGTTAAGAATCTGCGCAACTTCGGCTAACTGTTGGGTGCAACCTTCGTAAAAGGCTGGCAGATAGTGCTCCACTTTGATGTCAGCAAATAAAGGCAGTTCGTATTCAAGGGTGCTTCGTTGGGCAAATGGGTTTGCGTTACTCATAACGCGAATAATACCGATTTACTTCGAATTAATGCGGGCGGCGGCGACGCTGACTTGAGTTAGGACGAGGGCGCTTTCCACCGCTTCGGACCGACTTGTCAACGATTGGCACGACGTAAGGAATACCTGATGGCTCCTGTGCGCCGGTGATCTTCATCAAATCAGTGCTCAGAGATGTAACTCCAACGTACTTGGCAAGAACTCCTGCACGCTGAATAAGTGAACCAACTGATTTTTGTTGACGAGTGGTTGCTAGCGTTACAACAGTTCCGGCCTCGCCGGCACGTGCGGTACGCCCAGCGCGGTGCAAGTAATCCTTGTGATCTGCCGGGGTATCAACATGTACCACCAAAGAGATTCCATCTACGTGAATACCGCGAGCGGCAACATCTGTTGCTACAAGGGCCGCATTTGGTGTCTCTTTGAAAAGTGCCAAAGTACGGGTACGAACTGCCTGTGACTTTCCACCGTGCAATGCACCAACTGGAACACCGGCATGTGCAAGCTTGTCAGCTAAACGATCTGCACCGCGTTGCGTCTTTACAAACAAAATAGTTTTTCCATTACGTGCCGCAACTTGATTTGTGATGTCATCTTTATCAGTTGGGTTCATCACCAATACGTAGTGCTCCATCGTTGAAACAGATGCACGATCGTTTTGTAATGAGTGCGTCTTTGGATTCTTTAAGTATTGACGAACCAATGAGTCCACGCCACGATCAAGGGTTGCCGAGAACAGCATGCGCTGACCATCAAGTTTTGCCTGATCCAGAATTTCTTTTACAACTGGCAAGAAGCCCATATCCGCCATCTGATCGGCTTCATCAAGAACGGTAATTTCTAATTGATCTAGTTGCACTTCACCTTTATTGAGCAGGTCGATTAAACGACCAGGTGTCGCAACCAAGACTGCCGTTCCGCGACGCATCGCAGTGATCTGCTTCGAATACGACATTCCGCCAGCAACCACAACTGATTCATGACCAATTGAGCGTGCAAGCGGCATTAAAACTTCATCAATTTGTTGCGCAAGTTCGCGAGTTGGTGTCAAAACTAGTGCCAATGGTTTGTGTGGCTTGGCAACCTTGCCATTTAAATTGTTAAGTAGGGCTAGACCGAAAGCGAGAGTTTTTCCAGAACCAGTTTGTCCGCGACCTAATATGTCGTGACCAGCTAATGCATCTGGAAGTGTTGCGATTTGAATTGGGAATGGGTGCAGGATTCCTTGCTTGTTAAGTGTGTTAACTAATTGCGCTGCAATACCAAGATCGGCAAAAGTTGTTGAAATTTCAGTTAGCGGAGTTGCATCAACTAAGTTCGCATCAGCTAGATTTGCCGAAATGTAGTCGTCATCTGCGCCAAAATCGATGGCAGCATTTGAATGTGACTTTCCGTGCTTCTTAAAATCATCTCGCGCATAGGCAGGTGAATCGTTGCGCTCGCTCCGGCGATCCCGAACTGGGCGTTCGGCCCGGAAGTTAGCCGCACGAGTATCTGGTGCTTCGCTGCGCTTTTTTGGCCGAGTTGGATCAAACTTTTCGCGCTTGCGTGGTTCAAAATTGGGGCGACCATCATCGGTGCGAGCAATCTTTGCTTTTACTGCATCGCGACGAGTTGTGGGACGAGTATCAGACTCTTTTTTAAATGCGGGACGCTCTGGGCGTTCTGCCTTCTTGTATGGCGCCTTAAACTCTGGACGCGCTGCACGTGGTGCGGCTTCGCGCTCTTCCCGTTCCTTAACAAACTTTTTGGCTCGTGAATCTGGACGTTGCGATTGTTCAATGCGTGCTTTGCGCTCTTCTGGAACCTCTGTTGGACGTGGCTTTGATGCGGTTTGCTTTTGGTAACGCTCTGCCCGCAACTTTGAACGCTCTGATAAGCGAACCTCCTTTTTTGTGACTGCCGATGTGTCAGCATCTGAGTATCGACGGGTTGCGGCTGGCTTGCGAGTCAGCGCCAAATCTGATTTAGGACGCGCCGCTGCGCCTTTACGCGCTGCCTTCTGCGCTGTTGTGTGGCGTGCCTTTGGATCTGCTTCTTTAAATTCGACAGCTTTCTTTACCCGCTTGGGTTTTCCGACTGAGGCGGCGCGACGAGCTTTTCCGGGCGCGGTTGTACGTGGTTGTAGAGACATAGAAATGCATACCAATCGAGACGACAAGCGCGTCTCGGGTATGACGCGCGCGAATGGCGGTCAGGGCGAAAATAAGACTCGCATGTAGTGCTGCATGTTGCAGCACTTGGGGGAAGTACTTTGATGCGGTCGCATCAAGACGGTAATTCTAGCGCGGATTATTGAATTGAAAAACCAACTGGCAATTCCAGCCGATTCG
>JBDNJO010000025.1:0-2837 GCA_041687715.1 Candidatus Nanopelagicales bacterium | reverse complement strand
TGGCGAAGGTAAGACCACGACAACTGTTGGCTTGGGCGATGGACTAAATGCCATCGGCAAGAAGGCGATTGTTTGCTTACGCGAACCATCACTTGGTCCTTGCTTTGGTATGAAAGGTGGAGCTGCTGGTGGTGGCTTTGCGCAAGTCGTTCCAATGGAAGACATTAACTTGCACTTCACTGGCGACTTCCATGCCATCGGCGCAGCTCATAACTTGCTTTCAGCGATGCTCGATAACCACATTTATTGGGGTAATGAGTTAGCCATCGACGTGCGCCGGATTGCGTGGAAGCGCGTAATTGATATGAATGACCGCGCACTGCGCGAGATCACTGCTGCACTTGGTGGACCAGGCAATGGCTACCCACGTGAAGCAGGTTTTGACATTACGGTTGCTAGCGAAGTTATGGCGATTTTATGTTTGGCCATGGATCTTGAAGATCTAGAACGTCGACTTGGAAATATTGTTGTTGGCTACACCCGTGACAAAGTCGCTATTACTGCGGCTCAGCTAAATGCAAATGGGGCAATGACTGTATTACTTAAAGATGCTTTAATGCCAAACCTGGTTCAAACTCTTGAGAATAATCCAGCATTTGTGCATGGCGGTCCATTTGCAAACATTGCGCATGGTTGCAACACAGTATTAGCTACATATACCGCGCTAAAGCTCGGTGACTACGTAGTTACTGAAGCTGGATTCGGCGCTGACCTCGGAGCAGAAAAATTCTTTGACATTAAATGTCGTAAAGCAGGGCTCGAACCAGCTGCAGCAGTAATCGTGGCAACAGTACGCGCCTTAAAAATGCATGGTGGTGTTGCCAAGGATGACTTAGGTAAAGAAAATGTCGCTGCCGTTGAAACCGGACTTGCTAACTTAGGTCGCCACATTCGTAATGTGCAAAAGTTTGGTGTCCCAGTTGTTGTTGGAGTTAACAACTTCACTACAGATACTGATGCAGAATTTGCTGCGATAAAAAAATACTGTGCCGAAATGGACGTAACTGCCATTCGCTGCACACACTGGGCCGAAGGAAGTAAAGGCACAATTGAACTCGCGCAAAAAGTTGTAGAAATTGTTGAAGGTGGTAGCGCAGCATTTAAGCCGCTATACCCAGATTCAATGTCACTTTGGGACAAGGTCGGGGCAATTGCCACCCAAATCTATGACGCTGCCGAAGTTACTGCTGATAAGAGCGTCAGAGATCAGTTCAAGATATTTGAAGCTGCCGGCTATGGTCACTTCCCAATTTGCATGGCCAAGACTCAGTATTCATTTTCTACCGATCCTGCGGTAAAAGGTGCACCATCTGGTCACACCGTTGCAATTCGAGAAATTCGCTTAAGCGCTGGCGCTGAATTCATCGTGGTAGTAACTGGGGACATCATGACTATGCCAGGGCTACCAAAAGTGCCGGCAGCCAACAGCATCAAACTGGAAAATGGCGAGGTCGTCGGCTTGTTCTAACAAATTGATCATTTGCAAGACAAGTGTTGCCCATGACGCATAATGTTGCGCCATGGGCAACACGCATATGGCTGACTCCAATTCAATTCAGTCAGTTGACCGAGCTCTTGCCATCCTGGAAATCTTGGCGCAGCGGGGTGAATCAGGTGTCACTGAAATTGCTGGGGATCTTGGAGTACACAAATCAACTGCGTCCCGTTTGATGTCTTTGTTGCTGGCTCACAGATTAGTTGACCAAGTATCAGAGCGCGGCAAGTATCGACTGGGACTTGGTTTGGTACGTCTTGCCGGATCAGTCACCAGTTCATTAGATGCCGTCTCAGGTTCCCGCGCCGTTACCCGCGCCCTAGCATCGGAGGTTGGCGAAACCGTAAATATCGCAGTCTTAGATGACAATCGAGTGCTTTATGTGGATCAAGTCATGGGACCAGCCATAGTTTCGATGCGAAGTTGGCTTGGGCAAAGTGTGCCAACCCATTGCACGGCCACGGGTAAAGTTTTGACTGCTTGGCTAGATAAACCAGCTCGAATAGCTGCTCGCCCAGTTTCCTGGGAAAAATTGGCGCCAAATACTATTACTTCCGGAGCTGCGCTTGAAAAAGAATTGGAACAAGTCCGCGAACTCGGGTACGCCGTTGCTTATCAGGAAATGGAAACTGATTTTGTCGCAGTAGCTGCCCCGATTCGCAATGAGCATGATGAAGTTACCGCAGCTCTGGTGATCTCGGGTCCTGCTAGTCGCATAAAACCAAAGGATTTTGATTCATTAGGCCAAATTGTCAAACTCAGTGCGGCTAAACTCTCTGGCAATCCGAATTATTGGCGAGGGTAAGGTTTTCAACTATGGCTTATGAACATGTGACTGAACTCTTCATCAATGGAAAGCGGCAAGGCAGCTCTTCGGGTGAGATCCGCAATATTTTGCATCCGGCGGATGGGCACTTAGTAGCTACTTTCCATGAAGCTGGCGCAGCCGATACTGTGGCCGCCATAGATGCCGCGCGCCAAGCATTTGATTCAGGTCATTGGAGTTCGTTTTCTGGCGAACAACGCGGAAAGATCTTGGAGCGCGTGGCTGACATTCTCGAACGTGACAAAGCGTTATTTGCAAAAGCAGAGTCAGAAGATACTGCCAAACGCCTAGTCGAAGCGCAATACGACATTGACGATGTGATTTCAGTATTCAAATATTTCTCAACTCTTGCTCCAACTAATCATGAGCGTGAAGTCGATGCTGGTCGTGAAAACGTTCGAAGCACCATGACGTCTGAACCAATTGGTGTCGTTGCGATGATTACGCCGTGGAACTATCCCCTACTTCAAGCCTCCTGGAAAATGGCGCCAGCAATTGCAGCTGGTTGCACTTTTG
>JBDNJO010000024.1:0-6701 GCA_041687715.1 Candidatus Nanopelagicales bacterium | reverse complement strand
CGGACTTTTTCATTATTTTGGGAACGTTGCCGCAGGCTTTCTGCGAACTCTTCAAATTGCTCGTTTGGCCAAATCACGACACAACGCTCTTGACCTTTAGTCATAACTAAGCCAGTGGTTAGTGGTTCACGGAATTTGGCGGGCAAAATTAAGCGGCCTTTTTCGTCAAGTTTGGGCGTATGGGTCCCTAAAAACACTGGTGCCACCAACCTCAAGCAATAGCGACCCAGCCCCAGGTCACCGCGTTGTCCCAGATTACTCCCTTTTACTCCACTGTCAACCCAATAGAAGTCACAATTTTCACATCTTTAACTGATATCGGTAAAAAACCTAATAAAACATGGGTGGAGTGAAGTGGGGGGGTGAACTAAGAAATAAATTATTTAGTGGGCGCAACTAGTCCAGTTGGATCAGCGCACATTATGTTTCGGTCTAAGGCAATGCCGTTAACTGTCCCAACAAATTGAACGATATCCGGAGTTTTTCCACCAAATGAGCCTTGTAAGCAGGCCGCTTTTGAATCAGCGACCCCAGCTGCAATGTCCGAATAAGGACCAAGTGCCAGCCAAGTAGGTAGTGCGAGGTTTGCGTTGCCTGTTATTTCTAGCCAATGTACTGGTGGGGCGTAAACACCCACAGGATATCCAGCGGCAGTTAAGTCGATTGCGAGTTCTGTTAACACTTGAACTGCGCGATCTGGACTTGTCCAAGTGTTGTAAGTTTCAACGTCCAACCAAACCGGCGTACCCGGCTTAATGTCGTACTTGTCTAATCGCTTCAGGGTATCGTTAGCAATTTTCTTTCCGTAACGAATCGGTGATTCTTTTCCAGGATCTGCTGTGTTTATGTAAACCGCAACTGCGTCATAAGTTAAGGCCCACTCCCATTGCTTTGCAAAGCACTTATTTTCCGAAAATGGCTTGCCACCATTTAAGCCGACTATGACAAACCCAACGAATTTATCGGGCAATTCACCATTGCATTGCGGATAGCTAACGTCATACCCACTGTTGTCGAGTGTGCTAGAAAATGGAATAAGCGCAGGCTGTGTTGCTTTAATTAGCGCTCGGCCATCCACGGTTTCAATAGTTAGTGGTTCTGGATTTAACCAGGAAGTTACAACGGAATATCCAACTAGCCCAGCGAGGGCAAGTGCTCCCGCTGTTACCCAAAAACCAAAAAACCTACGCAAACGTTATTCGATCGGACCAGTATTTGCTGCTGGGAAATAATCCTGGCCAATGCCCGAAGCTCTAGTTGGAATCATTACGGAGCGAACCCATGACAAAACTTCAGTACCGTCTTGGTTGATTCCTCGAGTACGCATAGTCAAAATTCCGAAATCAGGTCGCGAAGCGGAGCTACGCATCTCTAAAACTTTACTTTCGGCATACAAGGTGTCATCTACATAAACTGGCGCTTTTAATTTGATGTCAGTCCAGCCAAGGTTTGCAACGGCGTGCTGACTCATGTCAAGAACTGACATACCCAGTACTAAGGCAACAGTTAGCCCGGAATTTACAATGATGCGGCCTTCGGCGATTGGATTCATCTTGGCGTAATGCTCATTGAAGTGATTTTGATTTGTGTTTACGGTCAAGAGTGTGAACCAAGTTGAGTCAGCTTCCGTAATGGTGCGACCAAGTGCATGTTGGTACACATCCCCAACAATAAAGTCTTCGGCAAAATTTCCAATTTCAGCTTTGTGAATAGTCATAGATAAATAATGCCTTACCTACGTCACGCTCACCTAACTAGCCGTTGTCTTGACGACGATCCCAGCGATCTTCTAGGCCTTGCATAAACCCGCCATTACCTGCTGGCTTAGTCGGCGCGGCTGGAATTTGCCCACCTGCTAGGACATTGGTACCAAGTTGCGCGAAATAAAAGCCAGCAACAATCGCCAAAAAACCCAGAACGCCAAGGGCTGGAATCGCCAAAGTAACGGCAGCGATCAAACTTCCAATGCCTATGACTACGCCTAAGACTGCTATTCCGATGCTCTTTGAGGCAGCCCGACTTGCCATCGGGACGCGAAGTGCGGACGCAAATTTTGGATCTTCACTAGCAAGCGCGCGCTCCATCTGCTCAAGAAGTGCTTGTTCGTGATCTGAAAGTGCCATGTTCGCCTCCTACTTAATTGGCAATTTGTCTTCTACTCTTAAGCCTACGTCTGGATTGGGAATCCGGAAACTTAAACAAGGGATTTAGCGGTTAATTCTCGGAATTTGTTCCCAAAATCACCTAATTGTCCGTCTCAATTAGCCGGGCTGGCTTAACAGCGGAATTACCAAATTTCGCAGCCACTTGATCCATGGCTGCCTCTGCCTCGCGCCAGCCAGCATCCCGATCCGAAATTTCTAGTTGAATCGCTGATTCGCTTGCTGGAATTAACCCAGTGGCTCGCACTCCCACAAGACGAATCCGAGCTCGCTGTAAATTCATGGCCTCAAACAAGTTTTTACTCGTTGCATAAACATCAGTGGCTAGGTCAGTGGCCGAGGTCAGCGACTTACTGCGAGTTACGGATGTGAAGTCAGAAAATCTAACTTTGATTGTGATGGTGCGCGCAAAAAAATTCGCATCTCGGAGTCGTTTAGCTACTTTGTTACTTAGATCTAGGAACTGGGCTAACAATAACTCTGGGTCATCAATATCTGCATCGAAAGTGCGCTCTGCGCCAATACTTTTCTCGGCTTGATTTGGCGTGACTTTGCGTGGATCACGCGCCCAAGCCAACTCATAAAGATGTTCAGCTGAGCTTTGTCCTATTACCCGAGTCAGAGTTTTTACTGGAGTGTTTGCGATATCTGCTACCGTCACCAAGCCAAGTCGAGAAAGCTGTTCTGCGGTTTTCTCGCCAACTCCCCAAAGGGCTCCAATTGGCAATGGATGCAAAAACTCGATTACTTTGTCGGCTGGGACTACGTGTAAGCCATCTGGTTTAGCAAAGTTAGTTGCAAGTTTTGCGATAAACATTGTGGAAGCCACACCTACCGAACAAGTGATCCCCTGCTCATCACTTACTCGAGCGCGGATAATTTCGCCAATTTGAGTTGGTGATCCCAATAACTTTTGGGCGCCTGAAATATCTAAGAATGCCTCATCAACTGAAAGTGGTTGAACTAGCGGAGTTATGGATTCAAAAATTGCCATTACATTTTCTGAGACTTCGGAATATTTGGAGTGATCAGGCTCAACAACTATGGCGTGCGGCGCTAAGCGAAGTGCGCGTGACATTGGCATTGCAGAATGTACTCCTAGTTTGCGAGCTTCATAAGTTGCCGAAAGTACTACGCCACGATTTCCGTCGTAACCAACTATGACTTGCTTGCCAGCAAGTTTGGGGTTCTCGCGTACTTCAACAGAGGCAAAGAATGCATCCATATCTATATGCAAAATATTGCAATTTGCATCATCACCTTTGGGGTTGCGCGCTGCGCTTCCTCGATTTAATTGGGAGCGGCTCATGGTGCCAACTTTGCAGCTGATCGCATAGCCCTAGCTAGGTCATTTCCAGCAGGTCGCACATCTGCAAAAGGTGAGGATCTAAAGCCACTGGCATGTTCCCAAATTTGAGTTGGCGCAACTGGATCTAATTGAGCTCTAGGAGCTACGCCAATTAATTCCTGCACTGCACGCACACCTCCAAATTTCCAATGTTGATAAATCTCAGATAGTTCCCAGCACCCATTAGCCAGAATAGATACCCCACGTGGTCCAGTTCGACGAACTGTGCCACTAACTAAAAGTAGCCAAGAATGAAACAACGTGGGTGCAAAATGATCTTGCGCCTCCTCGAAAAAAGTAGCGTCTACTGGTCCAGTTGAATCCTCCAAAGTAACGAATGCCACGCGCTTGCCAGATCGAATTGGTGGCGTCTGAGTGGCAACCTTAACTCCAGCGATTAAGACGTTGGATTGTGAACGCACCTGAAGTAAGTGATCAGCTGGCACAACATTTAACTCAGCTAACATCGTGCGATAAAAACTCATGATGTGTGCGCTGACATCAAGGCCCAGGACTTCAATTTCATGCTTGACTCGATCTGCTAGCGATAGTGCTGGCAAGCCAGTTGGCTCTGGAATCCATTCAACGTCTGTCATACCCAGAGTGATTTGAGCTGCAACTGCTGCTCGCGCAGTTCGCGTTAATTTGAATTGAGCGCTTAACTCTGCAACATGAAATAGTAAATCTCGCCGCGAAACTAGTTGGCCATGCAACGCATCAAAGCCGCCAGCTAATACGATGCGCTCAATAATTGGCCGAGATGCCCGAGCGCGATAAACAAAGTCCGCTAGCGAGCGATAGGGCTTCGAAGAAATGATGTCGCTGACTTCTTGTTGACTAATGCCCTTGACTTCGGAAAGTGGAATCCGAATTCCCAAATTTTCAGCCACAGTACGTTCGACTAAGTAAGTATCACTTGAGATGTTGACATCAAGTCCTAAAATTTCTACCCCACAACTGCGAGCATCGTCAGCAATTAGTCGCTTTGGATACATACCTGGGTCATGTGTTAAAACTCCTGCAATAAATGCTGCTGGGTGGTGAGCCTTGAACCAAGCTGACTGATATGTAGGTAAGGCAAAAGCAGCAGCGTGGGCTTTACAGAATCCAAATGATGCAAAAGCTCGTAAAACTTCCCAGACTTGTTCAATTACGACTAGCTCATACTTCTTTTTGCGAAGTGCTAAATAAAACCATTCTCGAATTTCATCAAGTTGCTCATAGTCGCCCATGCGGCGGCGAATTAAGTCAGCCGCCTCCAGGGAGCAATCTGTCATGACTGCAAGAATCCGCATAACTTGTTCGTGGAAAACTACAACGCCACTGGTTTCCATTAAAATTGGCGCTAAGTCTTCGTGAATGTAATCAGTCATTGCCCAGCCTTGCCGAGCTCGCAGAAATGGTGTGATCATGTCGCTTTTAACTGGGCCGGGTCGAAATAGTGAAATGTCGGTAATCAAATCGCCAAAAGAAACAGGCGCAAACTTTCCAATTAATTCCCGCTGTCCTGGTGACTCAATTTGAAAACAGCCCAGAGTTTTAGTGCTTTGAATTAGTTCAAAAGTTTTTGGGTCATCACGTGGCACAGTTTCTAAATTGATAAATCCAGTGTGGTCTGTGCCATGTGCACTTGGGCCTTGCACTTTATGCACTTGCTTGATGGCATAAGCCAAAGCAGATTGCATCCGAACGCCAAGTACATCTAATTTGAGTAATCCCATGTGCTCAACATCGTCTTTATCAAATTGGGACATTGGGAACTCTTGCGCACTTGGTTGCACTGGCGTGCGCTCTAGTAGCGATAAATCAGAAAGCACTATGCCGCATGGATGTAACGAAGTATGTCGAGGTAAGCCGTCTAAACCTTCAACTAAATCTAAGAATTGATCAAGGTCCCCGCGCGCAGCCCTGATGCCGATGCCACTTCGACGCAATTCTGGCAATTCCGCTAAAGCACTTCGGATATGCCGAGCTCGGATGTGCGGAAAGGATTTAGCAAAAGTATTTATTTCACCTGGTGGCATGCCTAGCGCAGCCCCAACATCTCGAATTGCGTGACGAACTCGATACGTTTCGCGCATTGAAACACAAGTTGTGCGCTTATCTCCAAATCTGACAAAAATTGCTTGGTAGATTTCGATTCGTCGATCTGACTCTACGTCGATGTCTATATCTGGTAACCCTGGTCGAAGCGTAGATACAAATCGTTCCATTAATAAATTGTGCGCAATTGGATCAACGCCAGAAATTCCAAGTAAATGATTAATAAAACTTCCAGCTCCAGAACCACGAGCTGCAACTCGGACTTTCATTTGGCGAATCATGTCAACGACTTGCGCCACAGTTAGGACGTATCCAGCTAAACCCATTTGGGCAATGATTGCTAACTCAGAATCTAAACGTGCTCTGCTGCTGCGTTTATCATCAGATCGAGTAACTGCGTTGTCCGTGAGGTAATTAGTAAATCCAATTTCACAACGTTCCTGCAATATGACATCAGCGCTGCGCGATTCACCCGGAAGTAACTTTGCTAACTCAGGTACGTAAACCTGATTCATTCCTAAGTCAGCTTGCGGATCAATAATGCATTCCAGACCTAGCGACACAGTTTGATTCAAAAGTATTCGACTTATGTCACGTGGATCCCCCACCATGCCTGCAATCCGTTGTGCAATCGCGCTCATGTGCGCTGTGGATGCAAGAAATGCTTGATTTGTTGGACCACTATTTGTCTTTGCGGATAACGCCATTTGTCGACGTGAGGCATCAAGCACATCAGCAATGCGAGAATCCTGTTGTTCTAGATATCGCACCATGTTTGTTAGCACCGCAGGAACTTTATGCACGATAGCCCACTGCAACATGCGGGCAGCAAAAGTATCGGACAAATTGTCAGCATCTGGACTTTGACAGTGTGTGGCAATTTCTAAATAAGTACGAACACCATGATCTTGCCAAGTGCGCAAATGATCTAGCGCTCGATCAGGTCGGCGATTAAGAATGTTGTAACCAATATCTGAGCGTGGGCCCAGCAAAGCAACCAGTCCATGTTCACCAGCAAGTTGCAGTAATTCTTGTCTATTTATTTCTGGATCTTCGCGCGAATCCAGATGAGCCCTAGATATGATCGCGCATAATCCAGCCCAACTTTGTTTATCGTGAGCTAACAAAGTTATGCGTGGTCGCTCTGG
>JBDNJO010000116.1:0-5856 GCA_041687715.1 Candidatus Nanopelagicales bacterium | reverse complement strand
TGCACAAGTAGCAAGTTAATAAGACAAACTAATAACGGAATGTGTCAAGCATCACCCGGAACTGGAATGTCAAGAGTCAACCGAAGCTAAACAGCGGCCCTGCTTGCTAGCCGCTGGCTATCAAGCAGGGCAAACCATCACCCTTTTCAGCACGGTAACCGTCCACGCTGCATCAGTTAGATCTAATGAGTTAACAGTTGTTGGAACCGAGGGTTGCTTGAACAATTCAAGGGTCGTGGCCTAATTTAACAATAGGTGGGCTAAATTAAGGGGCATAATGGCAAGTGTTTACTTGTAGCAAGGGAGTGAAGATTCGATTGCGAAGCGAAGTCGTAAAGCAGTTCAGGGCCGAAGTACTCCCTCGATTGGCAGGTGTGCTCAAGGTAGCAATGGTGGGTGGGTCATCGACTGATCCAGAACTTCCGCAGCTTCCTGACGGAGTTACCGTGAGTTACTTCGGGGTCGAGGAATCTCTAGATCAAACGGACTTTTATTATTTGGACTTAAATGAAATCGACCACACACTCAAACCTCAATACGATCTTGTCATTTCATCCCAAGTACTAGAGCATGTTTGGGACCTGAGGAGCGCGACTATTAACCTCGCAAGACTTGTGCGTCCAGGAGGGCTTCTTTGGCTAGCCTGTCCCGCCTCCAACTTCCCCCACGGATCACCTCATTACTACTCGGCCGGCTATTCACCCGAACTTCTGACGCGACTCCTTGCTTCAGCGGACCTTGAAATCGTCAGTAGCGGTTGCTTAGGTTCTAAGCGAAACTACGTCTGGACACACGCCTTTAGACACTGGCCGAGTGATTATGAAAGTTCACACCCAGTGTCTGCACGCTTTATTGCAAACCTAAGGAGCGACGGTCGCGCATGGAAGCGAGTATGGCAAGCGGTTAAGGGGCTAAGAACGATTCTACTTCTGCCGTTGGACGCAACGGTACAGCACAATATTGACTATGCAACGGAGTCTTGGGCATTAGCCCGTAAACCCGAAATACACGCAAGCATCGATGCTTAGCATTCTATTGCAATGAATACCATTGCAGTTGCTCGAACTCATAATTTTTAATGGTGAGTAAAGTACGAATAAATTTCTCGTGAAACATGTGTCATCTATTTCTCTAGAGAAACTTGTGTTAGTTGATTTCTTACAGACGGCCCTCAATTACTCAAGTGGTCCAATGACTACCAGTCCATCACCCTTTGCAGGCTGATAAACGGTTGACTTGTCAGCGTTTAAAACAACTCCACTAGCAGGATCACCCTTAGCGTGCTTTGCGGTGCGGTAACCAATCGCTGATTCGCCGCGAGAACGCGCAGAGGCTGCAAGTTCCGCGAACGTTACCTGTGAAGCGGAGGTGTATAGCTCGATTGGCTTTACGTTTAATGAAGCACCTTGCGCATCGAACAGATCTTCAAGGACTGGAGCATGTGCTGGGTTCTCAGGAATCTGGGCGATCATCAATGCAGCTAAGTTATCGCTGACTACAAGATCATCAGCGGTTGCAACTCGAGCAAGCTCAGCTTTTCGGGAATCTAGAATCTCAGTGACAAGGCGAGTTTCTTGAGCTCCGTTTCGTTCTTCAGCAAATAACTGATTCATCTGGAGCATGGTCAACATTGTGGTTGCATCTGCATCTGCTTCATTGATTGCTTCGCGGTAGCCAAGAATTATGATCTCGTCGTACTTCTTTGCTGATGCCACCTTGATGAGTTCGTGGATGTTGCCTGACGTTGCGGAGTGAGTCACTGCCACATGACCAAACTTCAAATTCTCGAAGGTACTTTGGTCTACGAAGCGTGGATCAGAAACAATATGCATGCTTGAGCCTTCAGCAAGGAATGTTGCAAGCTCGCTTAGGACTGCTCGACCCATGTTTGACCAGCTAATAGCAAGAATGTGCTCAGCATGGCGAGGTGATTCACCGACGCCTCGAGGTGCGCTAGTTGCGGCAAGATCATCACGGAAACCAGTAAAGACCAATTGGTCATCATCAGCAGCGATTGCAATTACCTTGTCACCCGTATTGATAATGGTCGCAGCAGCCGGATTAAGTCCAACAACACCATCTGAAGTTTGAATACCAATAATTGCTGCCTTGTTAAAAGCAGTTACGGCGTCGCCGTAGGTGCGACCAACAAGTTCACTTGCATTTCCGAAATAGATCTCGTCACCTTCGAAGTCCAACATATCCAGTACGACAGAGGCTAGACCAGGCTGACGACTAGCTTGGGCAGTAACTCGCGCAATCACATCGTTGGAACGAACGGCGCGAACTTGACCCTTAGTTGCATGAGCAAGAGTCAGAGCGTGGTTTGGATCATCAACTTCAGCGACGATTGCGACATTGCTATTGCCAGTAACTGCGCGTACTGCAAGCACTGTTGCAACGACATTTGCATCGCCACTTTCATCAGCGTCAAGAATAATAATTGATTTTGCTGCGCCAACATTTGCGCGCTCAAGTTCCCGCGGATTGGTCGTATCGCCAGAGCGCGTAACAACTCGAGTTTTACCAAGGTCACCAACTCGAGCGCTAATTTCATCATCCATCAGTTCGCGACCTTTGTTTGCAAAAATCACAACTAGTGGATTTGATACGTTCGAATTAGCGACAGCAAGTTGCTGGAGAATTGGGAATACTCGACTAGACCAGGCAAGTATCAGAGTGTGGTTGCCTTCAATAATTGGGCTTTTGCCTTTTTTCAATGAAGCAATTTGAGATTGGATCAAACTGGTAATGAAACCGATGATGGTACCTGTGACAGAAATTGCCATTGCCCAGAAAAGCAAACTGGCGGCTCGTTGGGACCAAGTGTCCGCTGCCGCAGAACTAACCCCACCAATAAATACGGTGTAGAGCGTGCTCCATTACAAATCGATTAAGCCAGCTTCAGGCTAGCCTTCAGTAAAAATTCGAATCGTAGAAAGTCCTAATGCGAGCGTAAGTGCAATTAGAAAAATCCAAAAGACAAATGCTCCTGGACCCTTTGATAATGAATTGTCGAAACGGTAGCGAAGTTTCTGATGAAGACTTACTGACTTCTTGGCTTTGGCTTGGGAGATTGAGTCACCGGTTGCGCCATGGCCATATGTACGGGATGTGTTTTGCTTAGACATGAGCACGATCTATTGGAAGAAAAGGCCTGATTGTGTGGGTAAATTAAGGGATCTCAATTGCATAATTTTGTGGGGTTAACCCTTTATTTAGGAGCGATTTTTTACTACGCTGGTGAGTGCATTGGAGGTACATATTGTTGAGTGATGCGCAACAATAGTAAATAATTAGGGTGTTAATGTTCAGATGTGGGCAATGAGATGAAGCAATGAAGAATTTTTGGAAATTTCTTTTGCCAAAAACCCAAACAAGAAGCGCTAAATACACAGAAACTGGACTATTTCATGATGCCTGGTACGCCCGCACCTACCTTGGTGATGAAGCCAAGAAAAATCTTTCGTGGGATCACTTTCTAAACATTGGTTCGTCGCTTGGCTATGATCCGAGCGTATTTTTTGACACAGACTGGTACGTGAAGACACATCCAGAAGTTGCTAAATCTGGTAAAAATCCGTTTTTACATTTCTTAGATGTTGGATGGAAAGAAGGACTAGATCCAAATCCACAATTTAGTGTTGATTATTACCTGATCACTAATACTGACATTAAAGGATTAGGAATCAATCCTTTAATTCATTTTTCAAATTTTGGTTTAGTGGAAGGCAGGCTGCCATATGACAGTTCTTGGCCACCGGAAGTAATACCTTGGACATTAGCTTCAGTCCTAACGCCCACACATACGTCGCAGCAAAAAGTAAAAGATGTAGCAGTTCTCATACCGGTTTACAACAATTGGCATATGACAGAACGCTGCATTAAGTCCATCCTTCGGTCAAAAGATGCACCTAAACTCGATGTCTATGTTCTTAACGATGGTTCAACGGATGACACACTTGCTCAATTAGAGCGCTACCCACAAGTAAAAATTATAAACACTCCACAGAATTTTGGATTCACTAAAGCATGCAATTTCGCCTTCGAGTCGCTAAGTCAATACAAGTATGTTTATTTATTGAACAATGACACAGAAGTCCAAGATGGATTTTTAGAGTTATGCCTAGAGGTGATGACTTCAAATCCGAAAGCTGGACTTGTTGGCAGTACTATTCATTTTCCCAACGGAACCATTCAAGACTGTGGCTTGATTGTTTGGAATGATGCTCGAGTTACTGGTTTTGGTCGGGGGACTAAACCAAGCGGAATCGAATTTTCATTCTCGAGGCAAGTGGATTTTTGTTCAGGCGCAGGAGTACTTATTGACAATGAAGCGCTAAAAGCTGTTGATTTTTTTGATGAAATTTATGCACCTGCATATTACGAAGACACCGATCTTGCCTTCAAGATGCGAAATGCAGGTTTTGAAGTTTGGATTGCTTCACCGTCAAGAGTCTTTCACTACGAAGGAATCACTCATGGTAGAGATGCCAAAACACTGGAACTTGTAGATGCAAACATGGAAAAATTCCGCACCAAATGGTCCGAGGTATTGGTGAATCACCCAACATTCTCAACTAATAACATAGAGGTTTTTAAGGCTGCTATGCGACTGAGCAAAATTGGTGGTGTTTCCTGCATTATGTGTAAAGCCTTGATCTGACCGATTGTCAGCCCTTAAATCACACTTCCTAAATTATTCCTGCTTTAAGAGTTGTTTTTCGAGTACTAATTTATTTTGCAGCGAGATTATAAGAGACGCAGTAGTGAAGGACAATAGTCCAAAAATCTTAATTGGTAATAGGTACCTAACTTCAATGTGCATAATTGCAAACGGCAAAGATAGCGTCAAAAGCATTGCTGGAATCAACAACAATAAATCTGCGCCTTTAGTTTTAATCGCCTTGTAAACAGAAAAATATAAGAGAGCAAAGATAGAAATTAGAAACACTATTCCTTGAGCAAGTGCATGATCTCGACGAACCTCGACCCTATCTGTATCTATCTCTGCTGCAAACCAACCCCCTAAAATGTACGTTAATCGATTTTCAAGGAATTCCCTTGGGTTGTCCGTTATCGATCTAAATGTAATTTCTTTGAGGTCGCTTGGAGTTGCAATTTCCAGGTAGGGTCCAAATTTCGCATGAACACTGGTACATTTTGTTGGGTCTATGGTGCAGGCTACACCTGGACCCGCTTGCGAGTACCAGATTGGCCATATCGGACCAGACTGATCAATCCAAGCTCGCTGCCAGAAACCATCTGTCTTTGTCCATTCTCTGATACCCGGCGCAAACATCGCAATGATTTTGTTCGGTTGGTTACAGGAACGCATGAATCCTCCAGGCCGCACTTCAACAATAATGCTGCCGTTCTGGTCTGGCACACTTGTTGGAATCACACCATGGATTGCAATGTCGGTAAATCTTTTCTATTACGGCGAAGAAGCACCGAGCGCGATCTTTGTGATCTTGATTGTGCAAGGCATTTTCTTCTTCTGCTTTGGCTTGAACCAATGGTTGCAATATCGCGCCGTTGGCCGCTGGTCCAATTACGTATTTGGTGAGAAGACTTATTTAGTTCTAAGTCTTGCCGCTAAGTCCCTATTGGCATGGCGGATCTTCGCAGTCTCACTTGTTGCATAACCTGTAAACAAAATAGAGCGGCGAACTAGTTTTAACTAGTTCGCCGCTCTATTTATTAAAGGTGCAGGTTAAAGAAATCTACGGAACGCTCCATTGATAATCCCCATTGCGGACCAAAAGCATGTTGTTCACCTTCATAGATGTGAAGCGTCACATCCACACCAGCGGCATTCATTTGATCAGCAGCACGCTGCGACCAGGCAACTTT
>JBDNJO010000115.1:0-4839 GCA_041687715.1 Candidatus Nanopelagicales bacterium | reverse complement strand
TCTTTTCAGCCATAGTTGTTAAGCCCAGCTCAAAAGTAACTGCAGTAGTTTCAGGAAACGTGCTGTTGACCCAGATAGTAGAAGTGCCGGTGTAAGAATTTGTTGGCGAACCAGATTTTTCACCTGGTATGCATTTCGAAACATAACCTGTAAGCCCAGACAAACGATCGCTAATCGTAGTTGGTCGCTCTGGCGGGCAATCGATTTGGGCATAAGGCTGATGGAAGACAACTATGCGTGAAGGTCTAATTTTTTGTACGGCATTCATTACGGCAACAGTTTCAGGTTCACTGACAGGACTCGGTCCACTGTAAGTGTGAGAAGTTGGATCAGAAGCGATCCACTTAATTGGGAAATTACGATTTATGTCTACTTTGTTTGCATTACGCCTAGTTGCAAGTTGCGTGCCGTCGGGATTACCATCGCGAATCACCCAAATTTCAGTACCTTTTGGTACTGCAGCTAACAGGAGCTGATCAACTACCCGTTTACCATCAGGCTCATTGCCATGAATTGATCCAATGACCAGCAAGGAATTGCCCGAATCGCTGGTAGATCCCAATAACTTGCAGGCTTGAATATTTATTCCATTAACGGACTGTCCTACAACAATTATTTGCTGACAGCCACCTTGTGCACCCATCTTTGGCTCTTGCCAAATTTGAAAAGCCCAAATTCCAGCTGCAATCGCAACTAGCAAGATCAGCCCCTCAATCAGGACTAGCCAAAATTTCATGCGCATAACATCCATACACCTTTACTGTGTGGGTATTTGAGCTCAAGATGCGAGGAGCTACTACCAGCCTGCAAAATCAGCGATCATTGCATCGGAAATTAGACCGGCTTTTGCATCTGATATTGCTTGTGCAATAATGCGCATACCTTGATCTATTTCATGATCTTGAATTGTTAATGGTGGCGTTACTTCAAGGACATTGGTGCCAACGTAGTAAACAACAACTCCTAATTCCCAAGCACGGTAAACCGTTTTTCGGGCCAAGTCGGCATTTCTGTTACGGGTCTGCAAGTCAGTGACTAAGTCAATCCCTAGGGAAAGACCGTGTCCTCTAACTTCACCTACAACATCTTGAATTCCAAACTCTGCCACGTAAATTGCAAATTTTTCTCGAATTCGCTGCCCTGCTCGATCTGCTTGACTAGCTAGGTCATCGGAGAGAATTACTTCCAGCGCTGCCCTACCCGCAGCTACACAAATTGGATTTCCAGCAGCCGTCATAAGGGCTGATCCAGTCGGCCCATCAAGAATCCTTGCCGGTCCAATAGCTGCTGATAGCGGTAAGCCACCACCCAGCATTTTGCCGAAAGTAACAATGTCAGGAATCACTTCATCGCGTTGGAATGCGTGCAATATTCCAGTTCTACCAAGACCCACTTTAACTTCATCGCAAATAAAAAGAGTTTCATATTTTTGACACAGGCTCGCCACGGACTTCAAGAAACCAAGCGGTGGAACAATTAACCCCCCATCAGATTGAATTGGTTCCATAATCAAGCAAGCGACACCACCTTTTTGCAATTCCCGCTCTATAGTTGCCAAAATATCTGCAACAGAAGTGTCGATGTCGCCTAAGTGTGGTCTAAATGGATCGGGGTATGGAACAAATGTGGCTCCAGTTGCTGCGGCGGCATTTGTTCCAACATGTACACCGGAGACCCCCATGGCCAACCCAATTCCACCGTGGTAACTATTTTCAAAAGTAATTACTCGAGGTTTACCAGTATTTATAATGCAAGCTCTAAGTACTACATCATTTGCATCTGATCCTGTATTGCCAATGTAAACACGCCTATCATCCGCACCTGGAACAATGGAAATTAATAGTTCGGCAAACTTGACTAGGTCAGGGTGAATTGCGGAGATGCCACCAAAGCCCGGAGGATTTGTCGCAGCATCAATTATTGCTTTGGTAACTATTGGATGCCCGTAACCTAGGCCCCCTGCGGTCCAGCTGCTAGAAAAATCCAAAAGTTCGCGGCCACCAGGCTCAACTAGCACCGTACCTTTACCTGACTCAGCAACCAGTGGGAAGAATCTGAGCTTCTCTATGCCAGCAACACTTGCTGCATCCCGCAAAAGCAAATCTTGGACAGCAGGGTGAATTTTATGATTCATAACTAAATTCACTAGAACTTATAAGCTACGGCAGCATTCATGTGACCAATACTGTCTGCCACATGTTTAGCATCGGATATGCTCCATAATCCTTGATCAACCCATTCCGTGAGAATCCGACCGAATCCGTATCTAAACATCGCCGCACCCATGTAGGTGAGTTCCGCGAGTCCCCAGGCATCCGAACTAAAAAGAATTTTATGGAACGGTGCGAGTTCTAAAGACTCCGCAATGACCGCTTCACTTCTAGCGCCTGTGTAATTAATGGCCAAACCAACATCCATATAAACATTGCTAAACATTTGCGCAAGATAACCAGCATTGCGATGGAATGGGTAGGTATGGAGCAACATAATATTTATTTTGCGCGCTTCTGCATACTTTATAAAATTAGTCATTAATAATGGGTCGCACAAATGTAACAATAGATCTGGATCACCAAATCCAATGTGGAACTGCATCGGAAGTTCCAAGTCAAGTCCAGCAAAAATTAAATGCCTGAGTAGTACCGGGTCAGTTATTCGGGCAGGTTCACCCGATGCCACTTGCTGAAGTACTGGTGCGATGGCTTTTTCTACTTCTAGCCTGGTGGGCGCCGTTGGCTCGAAGTGCAATCCGTATCGATAAGCAATAATGCTCTTGAGTCCGACCGCACCCTGGCAAGCAATTTGCAGCTCCTTAGCAAAATCCGCAATGAAGGATTTAGCAGTAACTGCGCCGGTATCCAGAAGTTTCTCAGCAGTAGTTTCAAGTCGAATCACTTTGTCTACTCGATGTTGAGCTAATTCAGCCATAGCTTCTGGGCCATGAATTTGATCACCTCGAAAGCCAGTTTCGATCAGGGAATGTGTTATCCCACTGGCTTTGAGCAATCTGCGATTCACTTCAGTGGCGCCTAGTTCCAGGCGCCGGTCAAAGTAGGTCTGCGGCGGGCAGTGAGCTGGAAGATCGATAATTGGCGCGCACCAGTTTCGCGTTGCGAAGCCAATTTGGCTATTCATAGCTACTTCCAGTGAAACTGGTTGCCTATCTGATTCAGTGATCATGCTGGAAAACTCATCCACTGTTGGATTTTTTTCATACACACCGTGCACGTGGTGATCCACTAAAGCGAGTTGAGCTACGTGATCTTGAATTTCAGAATTCATAATTCATCTCCTTTACCTAATACACTTCGGCGTATCGTGCACATTTCGCTGGATTATCCAAGCCTGCTAAAGTTTTTTCTTCGCTGTCACGAATACTCAGATGGGTGTCAATCAAATCTTTCGCAAACCAAGAATTCATAACAGCATCTGATTTAAATGCTGCGATTGCTTCTTTCAGTGTTGCTGGTAACGGAGGAACCTGAGCATTATCAATATGGTCATCGACAATGTTTTCTATTTGCAAACCACGATCAAGCCCATCGCACATGGCGTTAACTAGGCAAGACATTACAAGGTGAGGATTAGCTGTGGCATCTGCAGCCCTAAATTCGATATTAAATATCTTGTTCGGATCCGAACCGCTTGGAATCGGGCAAATTCGAAGTAGTGCCTCACGATTTTGGCGCCCAATACAAATACCTCCTGCGCTCCATCGGTGTGGAGTTAGGCGCAATGCAGATACCTGACTTGGCGCAGTCCATGCCAAAATTCCAGCCGCATGATCTAAGACTCCTGCGAATGCTGTCTCTGCTACTTTCGATAGTCCTGCTTTGCCATTTGGATCGTAAGTTACCGGCTTACCGTTTCGAGTCAAAGAAAGATGAACATGCACGCCATTGCCTACTGAATCAGGGTGTGGCAACGGAACAAAACTTGCCCGAAGTTGATTTTCACCCGCAACATGGCGGACTATTTCCTTGAGGATCACAGCATGGTCGCTCGCTTTTAGGGCATCTTGCGGAGTCATCGTAATTTCAAATTGGCCTGATCCGTACTCTGGTAACCAATTTTCCAGCTCAATGCCTGCAGCAATACAGGCATCCCATACTTCACTTCCAAATGGTTCAGCGGCCAACATTGCATCGAGGCCAAAAGCAGATCCTGGTAATGCTGATCCGTCGCAACGCTTGACAACAAACTCGTGTTCAAATGAGGCCACCACTTCAAGTCCGTGATCATTTTTTAGGCGAGAAATTGCATGCTTCAAAGAAGTTCTTGGACAGCACTCCCATGGCTCACCATTCATTGTGTGTTGATCTGCCAAATAGACTTCAACATCGCGGCCGAAGTCTTTTCCGCTAAAAACAGCTTTAGTGGACATGTCAGGGATTAGCCTTAAGTCGCCAAGTGCACCAAATGGATTTGGATCTGCCAGTGCCCCAAAGGCATTAAGTGCCAAGTCCGCAGGCACCCAACCAACGCCTGACTTGGGATTCAGCTCCGATTTTGGAAGCGACCTGCCTCGAGTAATTGCCACCAAATCATTTACCGCAATAAATGCAAAAGGCTGTACGTTATCCAATTTCATGTGTGGCTACTTCTCCCGTAACTGAATCAATATGTAGCAAAGTACCGTTTGCAAGTTCGTTAAAATTCTTAACATTAGGTCGCACGCCAGAAGACCAAGCAGATGTCATGCCAGCAATTGATTGCCAAGACAAGTCATAGTAATCAGCCTCAAGTCCTGGTGATCGATTCTCGGGTTTGTGCTGGCAAACTACAACTACTTCATTAGGCGTTAAAATTAAGGCATTCACTGATGTGTAACGAATAGGT
>JBDNJO010000023.1:0-8757 GCA_041687715.1 Candidatus Nanopelagicales bacterium | reverse complement strand
GTTTTTCTTGCGAAATTCCTTTAGAGTCATCTTGTGGCAACTTCAACTATTTCAATTTTGCAGGCAGGCCTAGCTTGCTGTGGCGTGGAAGCAAGTTCCGTTGATTTAGTAGACGGAGCCTGGAACGAAGCGCAGTCCACAAATTCCATTTCTGCCGCAGAACACATTTTGGTAATCGCCGGCACTCTCACTCAAGCGTTAATTCCAACATTAATGTCGGCATACGAAGCGCTAGTGGAGCCAAAAGTTGTTGTTGCTTTTGGGGCGTGCGCGATTACTGGGGGACCATATTGGGATTCCTATTCGGTGATCCCTGGAGCAGATCAAGTTGTGCCTGTAGATATCCATGTTCCAGGTTGTCCACCAAGCCCACAAGAATTGGCTACCGCATTGCGACAAGCTATCGAGATGGCAAGT
The DNA here is from genome assembly GCA_041687715.1 of Candidatus Nanopelagicales bacterium. Taxonomy (GTDB): domain Bacteria; phylum Actinomycetota; class Actinomycetes; order S36-B12; family UBA5976; genus UBA5976. The sequence continues at coordinate 8,340 of JBDNJO010000023.1, read as the reverse complement.
AAATGAGCGAAAATTTGCGAGTGGCTGCCTCCGCTTGGGTTAATAATGCCAAGGACTTAAAGGCTGCCGGTTACCTGCGATGTGAATGGCTAACTGCAACACATAATGGTGAGGATGATTTTGACATCACGCTGTGTGTCTCAAGTGAAGATCTAACTAAAAAAACTTTAGTTTCAAGTGCAATCACGAAATCAATTGAAACGCTGTGCGAGGTCTATCCAAATGTCGCATTTCACGAGCGCGAAGTTGCCCAAATGTTTGGCGTGAAATTTCTGGGTCATGAAACACAACTTGCATTTGAAACTCAGTTTGACGGATTTCCATTACGCCGGGATTTTCCACTTTCGACACGGGTGCACACGGATTGGCCAGGCGCCGTTGAGCCCGAAGTGAGTGCTCGCCGCCGAACCTCGTTACCTCCTGGCGTATTTGAAACTTGGAAATCATGAACCATTCCACAATTGCTTTGCACCCATCATCTTGCACTTCATGTATGTTGTGCGTGCGCGAGTGTCCAGATTGGTGCATCACAATCGATGCCCATAGTGAATCAGACCCAGATGCTCCGACTTACAGTAACTCGCGGCGGGAATCCACCAAAAATGTTTTAGATTCCTTCACCATTGATTTTGGCCAATGTATGTGGTGCGGAATTTGTATTGAGGTCTGTCCCTTTGATGCCTTGTTTTGGTCAGAATCACAAATGCCAGCGGGACAAACTCGACCAGAACTTATCTATGGCTTAGACGCACTTGCAGCATCGCTTCCAAGTGCCCGACGCGATGATGGTTCACCAGCGCCCCAACTTAATGAGCCACCAAGTGGTCGTCGAAAGAAATAGTTAGCGGTAGTTGGTGTACTGGACTGCGAAATCTAGTTCGGCTTCGCTCAAGAGTTTTTGTACTGCCTGCAAGTCATCACGACTTTTACTTGTTACGCGAAGCTCTTCACCCTGAACCTGTGTCTTAACAGTCTTTGGACCTTCGTCGCGAATAATTTTGCCAATTTTTTTAGCTTGCTCTTGGCTAATACCAGCTTTGAACTCACCGTTAATTTTGTAATCTTTACCGGATAACCGTGGGTCTCCAGCAGTAAATGACTTTAAGCTCACGCCGCGCTTAATCAACTTCTCGCGGAATACTTCCAGTGCAGCCTTAGCTCGGTCTTCAGTGCCTGAGGAAATCTCAACACCCATTTCACCCTTCCATTCGATGGAAGTTTCGGTGCCTTTAAAATCGAATCGAGTCGCTAGTTCTTTAGCGGCTTGACCAAGTGCATTGTCTGCTTCTTGGCGATCTACTTTGCTTACTATGTCCATACTCGAATCGGCCATGGGTTACCTCACTTAGTTTGGCTTTGCAAGACAACTTTACCCAGACGCGCTTACGAAACTGAGTCTGGAGGGGAAATAAGAAATTTCAGTATCCCGATTGCCAGTTTTAGCATAAAATTTTATTATAGAAATTTTGGGTTTCTCTTTCAGATTCCAAGTTTTTGGCGACGCTAGGAGATCCAATTGGGTACCGCTGTAATCACTGGGGCTGGCAGCGGAATGGGCCGAGCAACTGCTGAGTTGTATCTAAGCCGAGATTGGCAGGTAATTGCCATTGATATTGTGGCAAATCCAGGAATTGAATCAGCAAACTTGCAATGGGTTAACGCCGATGTGCGCGATCGAGAGAGTCTGGAGCAAGCGCTAGCTTCAGCAGTTGTTGCAACAGGTGGGCAAATTGATTGCGTAGCAAATATTGCAGGTGTATTTCCTCCGACCACACTTGAAACTTTCACTGCAGAAAACTTCCGATTTATTTTTGATGTGAACGTGCTTGGCATTTTAAATGTCACCGCAGCATGCGTTCCTTACATGAAGCCTGGATCTGCCGTAGTTAACTTTGCCTCGGTTGATGGGTTTACGGTTTCACCAGGACAGTTGTTGTATGGCGCTTCAAAATCTGCAGTCATCATGATTACCAAATCGCTGGCTTTAGAACTGGCGCCAAAAAGAATTCGGGTAAACGGTATTGCGCCAGGGTGGGTTGCAACCCCAGGAAATGCTGCAACTGGAAGAATGGAAGAAGCAGCAAAGTCCATTCCAATTGGTCGGGTAGCACAGCCAATTGAAATAGCAGAATGGGTTTGGTTACTTTCGGATCCAGCTAAAGCAGGATTTGTAGATGGGGAAACTATTGTGATTTCTGGTGGGGATGTAATGCGATGAGTAAATACTGTGTAATCGGAGCCGGCCCTGCTGGCCTTGCTTCAATGAAGACTTTGCTTGACGCTGGTCTTGAATTTGATTGTTTTGAGCGCACCCAAGATGTAGGTGGGCACTGGAACACGGATTACGAAGCACTTCACTTAATTACTTCCAGCAAAGTTACGGGCTATGAAGGACATCCAATGCCCGATGATTGGCCGATCTTCCCAAGTCGAAAATTGATGCTGCAGTACTTCGAAGATTTCGCGAAAGAATTCGACTTAAAGAAATACGTTTCTTTCGGAGTCTCCGTTGAAAAAGTGACACCGTTGCCGTCGGATGGCCCAACTGGATCTGCTGGCTGGACAGTAACAACAAGTGATGGCAAGACCGATACTTATGAAGGCGTCTTTGTAGCTAACGGTCACTTGTGGGATGAAAAGCGAGTTGAGTTTCCGGGTGAATTCACTGGAAAAACGATTCACTCCGGAAGTTATGTCAGCACCAAAGATATTCAAGGTACCCGCGTACTAGTAATTGGTTCTGGAAACTCTGGGTGCGACTTAGCTGTTGACACCGCACAAAATCATTTTGAGACTGACATTGTGATTCGTCGCGGACATTTCTTTCAGCCAAAAACTTTCTTTGGTGTTCCTCGTGCGGAACTTGGTTGGATGCAAGAATTCACCTTTGAGGAGCAAGATTTAATCGCCCGGCTAATGATTCGATTGTCAGTTGGCACTCACGAAAATTACCCAGGGATGCCAGCGCCTGATCATCGAACTTTGGCTGACGGTCCGCCAGTTGTAAATCAATTACTGCTTTATTGGATTCACCATGGCCGTATCGCAGTAAAGCCTGGAATTGAAAAATTTGCCGGCAACACAGTTCACTTCACTGATGGCACCAGCAAAGACTACGACACGATTTTGTATGCGACTGGATTCCATGCTTCGCTACCATTCCTAGATGAGGAACACATTAAGCGTCGTGACGGTGTTCCGCTTCGAGTTGGCGCTGCAGTAGTTCCACTTGGACTAGAAAAGTTTTATTTGATTGGAATGATTGGTCCGCGCGGCCCACAACCTCCGGTTTATCCAGTTCAAGCGCAGCTGGCGGTTGAAATGATTCGACTTCATCAAAATGCTGGTGGCTTCCAACCCATTGCTGGTCCACTTGAGAAACTGCAAGATCAGGAATCGCGCATTGATATTCTGCGCCCGATTTGGCTCGAGCAAGTGGAGCACACAAAGTCAGCGCTTAGTTTCCTTGCTGATTCCCAAAAGGCGCCCGTTACCGCATGAGCGAATGGCTCGGTCTTGTTGGTCGAACAGCCGTAATAACTGGAGCTGGCAGTGGAATCGGTAAAGCTGTTGCAATTGAATTAAGTACAAACGGTGTGCGCTGTGTAATTTTGGATCGCTCCCAAGAACTTGTTGACGCAACTGTTTCTGAGGTCTCAAAAGCCGGATTTATGGCAACTGGCGCGGTATGCGATGTTACTGATGAAGTCGGGATTGGCCAGGTCGCAGCAAACATCAAGCAATGTGACATTTTGGTAAATGCTGCTGGACTTGTTAGGCCTGGCGCCCTTGCTGATCTAGAAACATCGCAATGGAATGACTTACTTAAAGTGAATCTAACTGGCTACTTCTTGATGGCTCGTGCTTTCGCCCCACATTTAATTGCATCCGGTCATGGGGCAATGGTTCATGTTGCATCCATTTCAAGTACTAACCCACAAGGCTCAAGTGGCGCCTACAGTGTCAGCAAAGCCGGCGTTGTGATTATGTCAAAGCAGCTCGCATTTGAACTAGGTCCACAAGGTGTGCGCAGTAATACTGTGAGTCCTGGCTTAGTTCGCACTCCAATGACAGAGGCTTATTACCAAGTGGGCGATGTGGCCCAGCGCCGCGATACTGCGGTGCCAATTGGTCGAGTTGCAAAACCCAAAGACATCGCAGATGTAGTGACGTTTTTAGCAAGTGATCGGGCGCGCTACATCACCGGCTCTGACATCGTTGCTGATGGCGGTTTTGCCCAGACGCTAATGAGTTCGGTGCCAAGACCTGGGTTTGGGGACTAGTCTTTATTTCTAGCCAAAAACGAACTGGGGTCATTATGGCATTGCCAAAAGTGGTAATTCTTGGCGCCGGATTCGGCGGCCTAACTGCTGCTCGCGCCATGACGAAATTCGCAGATGTGACATTGATTGATCGTCATAATTTTCAGACATTCTTGCCATTGCTCTATCAAGTATCAACGGCTGGATTAGCCGCAGATCACGTGGCGTATCCAATCCGTGGGGCACTTCGCAAAACGAATGTCCAGTTCCGCATGGGGACCCCAGAAACACTTAATGCTTCTAAAAATGAGTTAACGCTTAATGATGGCTACGTAGTTAAGTACGATCATTTAGTTCTGGCGATGGGTTCAACAACAGCTGACTTTGGAATCCCTGGAGTCTCCGAGAATGCACGCGGGATGAAAACGGTATTCGAGGCACTAACAATTCGATCTGAAGTTATGCGCGCCTACGAAGTGATGTGTCGACAAGACAATACTGAGACTCTCGATATCGCAATTGTTGGCGGCGGCCCAACTGGAGTTGAAATGGCAGGGGCTTTCGCCGAACTTGTTCGGGGCCCATTAAGTTCTGATTTAGCGCAGGCAGCGAATCGAATTCAAGTTTCAATTATTGAAGCTGGACCACATCTGGTTCCATCATTTTCTGAATCACTTTCGAATAAGACTAAAGAAGGTTTAGAAAAACTTGGTGTCAAAGTTTTACTGAATACATCAGTGAAAGAAGTTTTAGCAGATTCCATAATCACTACTGAGGATGATGTTATTTCGGCTAACACGACAGTATGGGCGGCAGGTGTAAAGGGTGTTCCTGCTATGGATGCATTGAACATGCCAATCATGCGCGGAAGAATAGATGTCACTTCAACTTTGCAAGTAACAGGTTATGAAAACATCTGGGCACTTGGCGACATCGCAGGTGTTGCTGGCAAGGATGGATATTTATTACCGATGGTTGCCCCAGTTGCCATGCAGCAAGGTAGATTCCTTGCAAAACAAATTCAATCCTTGGTAGATGGAAAAGCGCTCAGCAATTTCCTTTACAAAGACAAGGGTTCTATGGCAACCATCGGTCGCCATAAAGCGATTGTTGAAGTTAAAGGAATCCGTATCTCTGGCGTTGTCGCTTGGTTTGCTTGGCTATGGTTGCACCTTTTCTACATTCTCGGTGGGCGCAACAAGATCGGAACTATGGCCGATTGGACCTGGAACTACCTGACATTTGACCGCGGCAACCGACACATTATGGATTCGCATTAGTCGCAAAAAGGCAACAACTTGAGCCAAAACGACCGCTAAATGAGGCGCTACCTGAACGTTAGCAAATTCACTTACATTTCGGCGTTTTATACCGGTATTTTTGCTTGTCGAAAGTAGTAGTTTATCGATACGATCTAGCAATGCCTAGTATCTCCTGAGATCGGGGGGGTGGCTTGTCGTGGCTGACTATTTCATTGAAACGCCTCGTTAGTAGTTTAATTTCATTACTCCTTGCTCTAGCGACCATTGTTTTTGCTGGGAATTCTTCGCCAGCAACTGCTGCAGGCCTTGCTTCATGCGCAGACATTGCTGGCCAAACCAGCAATGTGACAGTATCAGCGAGCCATGGACAGGTCTTTTACATTGACAGCGCAGCTGGCCAAAATCTTGATGCAACTTACGTGGGATACAGGGTTGCGGCTACCGCAGCTAAAACTAATCTCTGGATTAAATTGGATACCTTTAAAGGCGGAGTTGTTGGACTTTCAAATCCAAGCGACGCCAGTTACAGCTTGGGGGACCTGAGTTCTGGCAACACCAAAACTGCGTTTTTTTGTTGAAAGCACTGTCAACGACTGTCGCCCCACAAACACACACGATTCGCATCTTCTCAGGAAAGCCTGGACTGGCTGGCTCTACTGAAATCAGATCCTGCACATTTAGCTTTTTAAAGGTGAGAGAAACGATAAAAGCAAATCCAAACAAGGTGTCTGCGGTAACGACTACCCCGGCAAATACCTCTGGAATGGTGTTGGGAAGTACCTTCACCGTCAAAGTAGTGGGAGATACTGGAACGATTGGTGCGGGTAGTGCACCTGACCTTGACATGATTTGGCTTTCACCGAGCGCGCGATCGAATTGGCCCACATCAGCGCTACGCCTAGAAACCTCGGTAATTAGATTCGGAGGCAATGCGGGTTCGGCCGCAACTTGCAGCACCGAAGGAACTTGTCAATTCACCAACCAATTGCTTATAACGGCGCTTCGGACAAAGGCAGACGTTATTCAGAGAAACGCGAAGAGTTTGTCATATGAAGCTACTTACACTTTTCGGGTGATTGGTACCACAAGTGCCGCAGTTGCCGTACTCCCGGTTTCCCAAATCTCAAGTGGAACACAGGTGAAGCACACACCGGTACCACTAACCGCGTTAGCATCTATCGGCGTTGATTCAGTTATAGTCAATGCCACGGTGACGAAATCAGTCTCAACTACGTCGGTGGTCTCAGGTTCTAACACTGAATTTAGTTACAAGGTCACGGTTTCAAATTCTGGTTCTAGTTCCATCACGTTAGATCAAATCACAGACACCCCAGCGGCGAGCTTAAATTACGTCGCCTCGTCGGCGAGTCTAAGCACCTTTAACGTGGCCTCTGGCGGCATTCCCGTCTCCACGGTCACGCCACCAGCACCATCCAATGAGGCAGGAACATCGAATCAAGTTTTTGTCGGACCATTTGCGATACCGGCATTAGGTCGAGTAGAGCTAACTTATCGAATGAGTATTCCAACATGTTCGTTATCGAGTTATAGTTACACGAATTCAGCCGTAGCAAAACTTGGTGTGATAACAATCGGCTCTGGCGCGACTACATTTTCGAATACCACTGCAGCTGGAGTATGCGGAAGTACATCGGTTACGGTAACCACTACAGATGTTGTCCTACCAGTTGAAGTAGTTACGACTCCAGCGACGTCACTTGGAAACACCACTGCATCCTTGAATGGAGTAGTCGATCCAAATGGACAGTCTGGCCAGAATATATTGTTCACGTATGGAACAAATTCAAATTTAGATGGTGCAACATCTGTAATCACAGGAACTACAACTTCAGGTTCTAGCCCTTATGCTGTTGTGCAGGGATTGACTGGTTTATCTTCAGGTACGGTTTATTATTTCCGAATAAGTGTTGGTAGCGTCCGTGGCGAGATATTCACATTTGTTACGACTGAACCCGTTAGTACTCCACTGATTACAACTGACACACCAACTAACGTTACGCAAACGGGTGGAACCTTAGAAGCGACGATTGATTCAAATCAGACTACGAGTTACGTATCCTTTACTTACAGTAAATCTAGTTCTGATCTAACTTCTGGCACATATGTGACTCGGATTCGTGATAATTTAACGGAGGCTTACGCCAACACAGGCGCCACACTAAATGACTACGTTGCGTTTAGTAGTTCATTTTCAGTTCAAATTCAGTTGGCTACTTCAGATTTGGCATTTACCGAACAGAACCTCACGTTAACTAGTGGAAACACGCTTTATTATCGCGCGAATTACACTGACGCTGCCGGTTCGATCATCTCATCCGGGGTAATTAAAAGTTTCGTTCTTCGCAGTAACTTAACGCAAACAATAACTTTCAATGGAATCTCAGATGTACTTTTAAGTGCTGCTCCATTAACTGTCTCACCAAGTACAACTGCACCTGGATTAAATGTTCAGCTAGCTTCAACGACTACGGCCATTTGCTCAGTTTCCGGTTATGTGGTCACTTATCTAACTGCAGGTAACTGTACTTTGCAGGCGGATCAAGAGGGCGGATTGGGAAGTAATGGCTCAAATTACTCAGTCGCTGACCCTGTCGTTCAAACGTTTATCATCTCTCGTATTGGTCGAACTTTGAGTATGTCTACTTTTGTTAATCCCTACACCTGGTCAGATTCAACCCCTTCCCCAACATCAACTGCCTCAGCTGATGATTCTGACTCGAAGTCCTATACAACCGTTGATTCTTCAGACAGCGCAGACACCAGCATTTGTGAGTATGTCTCTGGCGCACTGACCT
>JBDNJO010000022.1:0-2897 GCA_041687715.1 Candidatus Nanopelagicales bacterium | reverse complement strand
TGACACGGTTAGCTCAACTAAGCCAGTTGGCTTACCTAGCGAGTGATCGATCCGAACATCCTCAAGGTTTACTTGCGCATTTGCAGCCTCAGTAAACACTCGAGCTAATTCACCTGGTTTGTCATCAAGTCGAACTGCAATCGTTGTTGTGCTTTGATTTGCCACACCATGTTTGCCTGGCAAGCGGTCTCTACCCTGTGCGCCTCGAACAAGTTTTGCAGTTACTTTTGCATCCTCACCTGCCGTTAATGCAGCAGCAAAATCTAGCAAGCTATTAGCAACGTTAGTTACACGCGTTGCAATGTAGTTGGCATTCTCACTCAATATGTCAGTCCACAAATGAGCATCTGATCCGGCGATTCGGATGGTGTCCCGAATACCTTGGCCAGCTAATTCAATTTGCGAAATATCGGCATCTAGTAATTCACCCGCGAGTACCGAAGCTACAACTTGCGGTGTATGTGAAATTAATGCGACAGCTTGATCGTGTTCTTCATTCGTTCGAAGAATTACAAATGCACCTAACGACTCAACCAGTTGCCGAACCAAAGACCCTGCGTCGTCGGTGGTTTCTGGACCGGACGTTAACACCCAAGCACGATCTAAAAAAAGATTTCCTTGCGCGCCTTGTGCGCCGGAAACCTCGCGCCCCGCCATTGGGTGGCCACCAACCAGACGATCCCAGTGGGTAAAACCTAATTTTTTAAGTTCAGTGAAGATAGAAACTTTTACACTTGCCACATCAGTTAGCACCGCTGCTGGATGCTTTGCCGCACAATCAAAAATTACCTTTGCAACATTTGCTGGTGGTGTGGCTACAACAACTAGCGAGATATCTTGGTCCTGGTATGCGGGAGCGCCACTTACTTTAACCGCAGAATCTAACGCGCTTGAATCAATGTCCGCTAGAAAAACTTTTTGTCCCTGCGCCGTTAAACCCAAGGCTATTGAGGTCCCAATTAATCCCGTGCCAACAACAAGTACTGACATTATTACTGCGCTATATCTTTACGAAGCGCCTCTGCGCCACGCAAGTAAACATGATTAATCTCATTACGCGGCGTACTGGTTTGCACATGCAGCATGACTCTAATAACTTTTTCCATTGCGCCCGCTACGTCAAGTTCTTGCGCGCAAATCAGCGGCACATCGGCTAACCCAATCCCGCGCGCGGCTGCCGCTGGAAATGCGCTGTGTAAGTCAGGAGTAGCGGTGAAAAAAATACTCACTAAATCCTCCAGGTCCACTTCATTTCGTGCCAAAATCTCGGAAAGCAATTCCGTTACTGCCTGCGCCATTTCTTGGGAATCATCTTGCTCTAGGCAAGTAGCTCCGCGAATTGCTCGTAAGTTCACAGTTCTAATCCTAGAGCCCAACTGCGTTGTAAAGTTTGCCTAACTCTCTGTTCTCCAACACGCGTAAGTTTCCAGACTTCAGATTACCCAGTGCAATTGGCCCAATTTTAGTTCTCACAAGATCAACTACTGGGTATCCCATTTCATCAAAAAGTTTGCGCAAAATTCGATTCCTGCCCTCGTGTATTGAAATTTGAATAACTGTTTGATTCTTTCCAGTTTCAAAAATTTTGCAATCAGTGACTGCTACAGGAACACCCTCAATTGGTACACCGGCAATGATTCTTGTGATGTCCTCCTTGGTAACGTGCCCAGTCAGTCTCGCTAAATATGTTTTAACAATGCCATGTGAGGGGTGCCCAAGGCGTTGACTTAATTCACCATCATTTGTTAATAGCAAAAGTCCTTCAGTGTCAGCGTCTAGTCGCCCAACATGAAATAAGCGTTGCTCAAACTCAGAAACTAAATCGCCTACGCATTCTCGATTGTGCTCATCCAGCATTGTGGTAATCACGCCTCGTGGTTTGTTCAAGGCAACAACTATGTGGCCGCTAGTCTGGGCAATCCTGACGCCATCGACATGGATTATGTCTACTTCGGGATCAACTCTGGTGCCAAGTTCATCTGCAATCACGCCGTTCACAGTCACGCGATGTGAGGTAATAAATTCTTCACATTTGCGCCGCGAACCGAGTCCAGCGCTCGCCAGAACTTTTTGCAGTCGTATCCCAGATTCAGTCATCAAAATTTTCTAGTTATTTACTAAATCAAGAACTTCTTCAACGTTGTCAGGCATCGGCAAGTGAGCAGCAATCGGTGGTAGTTCCTCAAGTGTTTTTAAGCCCAGACGTTCTAGAAAATAATTAGTTGTTCGATATAGGTGTGCGCCGGTCTCGTTGTCGTGTCCGGTTTCTTCAATCAAACCTCGCGTTACTAGTGTGCGAACAACACCGTCAACATTTACTCCACGGATTGCCGAGATTCTGGCGCGAGTTACTGGTTGACGATATGCAACTACTGCAAGTGTCTCCAGTCCTGCTTGGGAAAGCCTGCCGTGCTGCCCATCAAGAACAAACCGCTCAACAACTTGTGCGCAGTTATCTCGAGTCCAAAATCTCCAACCACCAGCAAGCTCGCGAAGATCAAATCCTCGCTCTTGAACAGCGTATTCTTGGGACAAGTCGTGCAGCGTAGTGACAACAGCTTCTTGCGGTGTGCGAGTCAATGTTGCCAATGTTGCTGAAGTCATAGGCTCGTCTGCCACCATCAGTAAAGCCTCTAGGGCTGAGCGCAGTGATGGCGCACCAAGAGATACCCCATCATCAGTTTCAACTTCAGTGGCAGATTCACCATCGATTAAGTCCAAGCTTTCTTCAGTCATCAGTGTCGTTACCCATCTGCTCAGAGTTAGTGCGATCTTGATCTGCGCCTAACTGATTTCTAAATTCCTCAACTTGCGTGGTATCAAATTCATCAATATCGCCAAGTGCATCAATGTTTACTTCATCATCACCAATCCAGCGAACATGTAGTTCTCCAAGC